>NZ_JBHYVB010000203.1:0-20350 GCF_042750115.1 Streptomyces sp. NPDC059455 | reverse complement strand
AGCCTGCTCGGGCGAACGCGCCCCCGGGATGACCGAGGTCACGCCCGGCTGCTGGACGATCCACCGCAGCGCCGTCTGCGCGGGGGTGGCTCCCGCCGGGGCCAGCCCGGCGAACTCCACCGCCGCCTCGACGCCCTCCTCGAAGCCCACGCCGGAGAACGTCTCGCCCTGGTCGAACATCTCGCCGTGCCGGTTGAAGGTGCGGTGGTCGTTCTCGGCGAAGACGGTGTCCTTGGTGTACTTCCCCGACAGCAGACCGGACGCCAGCGGCACCCGCGCGATGATCCCCACACCGGCCTCCCGCGCCGCCGGCACCACCTCCTCCAGCGGCTTGAGCCGGAACGGGTTGAGGATGATCTGCACACTCGCCGTGCCCGGACGCGCTATTGCCGCCAGCGCCTCCGCACACGTCTCGACGCTCACTCCGTACGCCGCCACCCGCTCCTCGGCCACCAGCGTGTCCAGCGCGTCGAAGACCGCGGCCGAGGAGTGCACCGAGGACGGCGGGCAGTGCAGCTGGACCAGATCCAGGGTGTCCACGCCCAGATTGGCCCGCGAACGGTCGGTCCACGCACGGAAGTTGTCCAGCGTGTAGTTCTCCGCGAGCTGCGGCAGCCGCCGCCCCATCTTGGTGGCCACGAAGATCCCGGCGTCCGGGCGCGACCTCAGGTACCGCCCGATGAGCTGCTCGCTGCGCCCGTCCCCGTACACATCGGCGGTGTCGAAGAACGTCACGCCCGCTTCGACGGCCGTGTCCAGCACGGTCAGGGCGTCGTTCTCGCCGACCTCGCCCCAGTCCGCGCCCAGCTGCCAGGTGCCCAGACCCACGACCGAGACCTTCCGGCCGAGCCGGCCGAACTCACGCTGCTCCATGCTCCCTCTTCTCACTTACGGCGACGCGGCTCACCGTACCTCCGTTCACCAGTCGTGCACCGTGCCGTCCGCCAGCCGGTTCACCGGCAGATACGCGGGCTGGTACGGGAACCGCCCGGCGGCCTCCGGGTCCAGCTCGACGCCCAGGCCCGGGGTGTCGGAGGGGTGCAGCAGCCCGTCCTCGAAGCGGAAGGAGGTGCGGAAGACCTCCAGCGTGTCGGCGGTGTGCGGCATGTACTCCTGTATGCCGAAGTTGTGGATGGCCAGATCCAGGTGGAGCGCCGCGGCCATGCCCACGGGGGAGATGTCGGTCGGACCGTGCATACCGGACTTGATCCCGTAGACCGCGGCCAGGTCCAGCAGTTTGCGCATGGCGGTGACCCCGCCGGTGTGGGTCACCGCCGAGCGCACATAGTCGATCAGCCGCTCGCTCAGCAGGGTGGTGTAGTCGTGGACGTGGTTGAAGACCTCGCCGATGGCCAGGGGGGTGGTGGTGTGCTGGCGGATGAGCCGCAGCGCGGCCTGGTCCTCGCCGGGTGTGGCGTCCTCCAGCCAGAACAGGTCGTACGGCTCCAGCGCCTTGCCGAGCCGGGCCGCCTGGATCGGTGTCATCCGGTGGTGGCCGTCGTGCAGCAGCGGCAGCTCCGGGCCGAACTCCGCCCGGACGGCCTCGAACACGGTCGGCAGATGGCGCAGATACGCCCGGGTGTCCCAGCTCTCCTCGGCGGGCAGCACCCGGGGCCCCGACCCCCGGCGCGCGGGTTCGTAGTCGTAGCGCTCCCCGCCGCCCGCGCTGGAGGAGGCCACCCCGTAGACCGAGGCCAGCCCCGGGATGCCGGTCTGGACGCGGATCGCGCGATAGCCCTGCTCCAGATGGGCGCGGATGGAGTCGAGCAGCTCGGGGACGTCCCGGCCGGAGGCGTGCCCGTAGGCCAGCGCCCCGCTGCGCGACGCCCCGCCCAGCAACTGGTACAGCGGCATTCCGGCCGCCTTGGCCTTGATGTCCCACAGCGCGGTGTCGACGGCCGCGATGGCGGCCATGGTCACCGGCCCCCGCCGCCAGTACGCGCCGCGGTACAGATATTGCCAGGTGTCCTCGATGCGCGAGGCGTCCCGGTCGAGCAGCAGCGGCACCACGTGGTCCCGCAGATACGAGGCGACGGCCAGCTCACGGCCGTTGAGCGTGGCGTCCCCCAGACCCGTGACACCGTCCTCGGTGACGATGCGCAGGGTGGTGAAATTGCGTCCCGGACTGGTGACGACGACCTCGGCCGACTCGATCCTCACCGCATACCCCATTCCTTGTTGCCGGTTCCTTCGGCGATCACGCCGTACGGGCAGCTCTACCCGCTTCCGGCCGCCGGGATCCGGAGGCGACGGCCCCTCGCGAACCCACCTGGCGCGCGGGTAGCGTGGCGGCATGCTTTGACACCCGCCCCACCCCCGGGGTCCACCGGGACACCTCCTTCGCATCACCCGCACGCCATCAGGTACCGAAGGAGGCATCCGCCATGACCACCCTCACCGTCGCCCTGCTCCAACTCGCCCCGCCGGGGCCCGATCTGCCGGTGAACCTCGCCCTCGGCGAGGCGGCCTGCCGCCGGGCGCGGGCGCTCGGCGCCGACATCGCGCTCTTCCCCGAGATGTGGAGCAACGGATACAGCTGCGCCGTCCCCGAAGGCTCCGCCCGCGGCGACGTCTACCGCCATCCGTCACGGTGGGACGGCGCCCGCGCTCCGGCCGGGCCGTGGCCCGAACCCGTCTGGCTCGGCGAGCCCATCACCCGCGACTCGCCCTTCGTCACCCGCTTCCGCGAACTGGCCGCCGAGCTCGAGATGGCCATCGCGCTCACCTATCTGGAGCGCTGGGACGGCCCGCCGCGCAACACCATCTCCCTCATCGACCGGCACGGCCGCCTGGTGCTGACCTACGCCAAGGTGCACACCTGCGCCTTCGACCTGCCCGAGGCCGGTCTGACTCCGGGGGAGGGGTTCGAGGTGTGCGCCCTGGACACGGCGGTGGGCGAGGTGATGACCGGGGCGATGATCTGTTACGACCGTGAGTTCCCGGAGAGCGCCCGCGCCCTGATGCTCGCCGGGGCGGAGATCGTCCTCACCCCGAACGCCTGCGAGCTGGAGCTCAACCGGCTCTCCCAGTTCCGCTCCCGCGCGGTGGAGAACATGACCGGCATGGCCATGGCCAACTACGCCGGGCCCGGCTGGGGCCACTCCGTCGCCCACGACGGGGTCGCCTTCGTGGACGGGCGGTCGCGGGACACCCTGGTGGTCGAGGCGGGCGAGGCCGAGGGGGTCTATCCGGCGGTCTTCGACCTCGACGCGCTGCGCGACTACCGGCGCCGGGAGACCTGGGGAGACGCCTTCCGCCGCCCCGCCGCGTACCGGAGCCTGACGGACCGGGAGGTGCGCGAGCCGTTCGTCCGGGTCGGGCCCGACGGCGGTCCCGTCCCCGGCCGCAGCCGTCCCTGATGGCTGGAAAGGTTTGTCAAGTACCTACAAAAACATGATCTGAGCTGCGGCGATTGCTGACGGGGTACCTCGTGAGTAGGGTGTCCCCATGTCAGCTCTCAACGTGGAATTCAGCGATCGGGAACTGGAGGATCTCCGTCAGATCGCCAAGGAGCGCGGTACCACCATGAAAGCCCTCGTCCGCGAGGCGACCGTGGCCGACATCGCGCGTCACCGAGCTCTGCAGGAGGGTGCCGAGGTCTTCCGGCGGTTCTTCGCGGACAACGCCGACGCCTTCGCGGACGCGTTCCCCGACGATGAGCACCGCCAGCCCGGGCAGGCCGCCTGACCATGGCCTCGCTGTTGCATATCGACGTCCCCTGGCTGCTGCAGCGCCATGAGGAGGTCATGCCGGAACAGCCGGCCATCTCGGACTTCTCGGGTCTGGTCGCGGCCGTCGCCCGCCACCGCGTCGACCCGCCGCGCCTGGGCGTCGATCCCGACTCGGCGTGGCGGGCTGCGGCCCTGCTGCACACCATCGCGCTGCTCAGACCGCTTCCGGCGAGCAACGCGCGGTTCGCCGCCGCGACCGCGGTCGCCTATATGCACGCCTCCGGCGAGGGCATCGACCCGCCGTACGGGGCGCTGATCGACCTGGTCCGCGACATCCTCTCGGGCAAGTCCGATGTCTTCGACGCGGCCAGCCACATCCGCTCCTGGCGGATCTGATGGGGAAACGGACCGGCGGGGGCTCGGGGCGTCAGTCGACGTCACCGCGGGTGGTGCCGACCTTGAGGTCGTCGATGTAGTTGACCACCCGGCTGTTCTCGGCCCCGTACACCCCCCACTTGGGGTCGTTGCTGCTGTCGAAGGTGCGGCAGGCCCACCGGGTGGTGCCGTCGCTGAACTTCTGCTGCTGACCGTTGACCCAGAGCTCGACCCAGCCGCCCTTGGTCTCATCGGACAGATGCAGCCCGATGGTGTAGTGGTTCCAGGTGTTCGCCGAGGCCGGGGTCGACCAGATGGTGAAGACCTGGTTGCCGGGCTGCCGTTGGATCATCGTGGTCCGGCCGCCGAGCGTCTTCAGGACCACCGGCCAGTTCTGGATGTGATCCCCGTAGGACTTCCACTGGAAGGTGGCGTTGTTGTCGACCGTGCTGGAGAGCTTGCTCGACCAGCCGAACCAGTAGGTCCCGCCGTTCTGGAAGGCGTATTTCGAGCCGCCCACGGCGATGCCGTGGCTTTCGCAGCGATTGCTGCCGCTCGGCTTGTCGTATTTCCAGATCTTGCCGCGCTGTGCGTCCGAGACGGCGGTGACGCTACCCGGGGAGTCGCAGTTCAGCAGGCCGTAGATCTTGGTGCCGCCGGAGGCATCGCCGTCCCAGATGGACGCGGCGTCCGCGGGCCAGGCGAACGCGAGACCCGCGACCGCCACGGCCGCGGGTACGGCGAACCGGAGCCCGGCGATGCGCTGGGTGGACCGTAAGGAAGCCATGCCACTCCTTGGGAAGGCCCCCGTTCGATGGTGTGTGCACCGTACTGGAGCCGCCCCAATTGGTCCATACCTGCCCAGTGCATCGTGCCGGGCCCGTCGCTCGCGTCAGCCCGCCGAGCCGAGCTCCTCGGCCAGTGCCTGCTTCTCCAGCGTCTCGCGCCGCTCCTCGGCCGGGGGGTGTCCGGCCGCCTCCGCCGCCTGGACGCGCTCGGCCTCGGCGAGCAGCGAGTGCCCGGTGGCCAGGACGCCGATACCCAGCGCGACCGCCGCGGCCCCGATGTAGAAGGGCAGATGCACACCGCTGTGCTCGGCGATCTTCCCCGCCGCGTACGGGGCCAGACCGCCGCCGATGAAGCGGACGAAACCGTAGGAGGCGGAGGCGACGGGCCGTTCGACGGGGGCGACGGTCATCACCGCCTGGGTGGTGATGGTGTTGTTGATCCCGATGAAGGCGCCGGCCACGATCACCGCCACGATCAGCGTCGTCTTGGAATCGGTGAAGAGACCGATGACGAGGATGTCCAGGGCGAACAGCGCCAGATTCAGATACAGGGAGCGGGCTATGCCGAGTCGCGCCTGGAGCCAGGGAGCGCCGAAGACCGAGAAGAGGGCGACGAGCACACCCCAGCCGGTGAAGACATAGCCGAGCTCATGGGTGCCCAGGTCCATCGGGAACGGGGCGTAGCCCAGCACCGTGAAGAAGCCCCAGTTGTAGCAGAGCGCGGTCAGCCCCATGATGAGCAGCCCGCGGTGGCGCAGCGCCTTGAGCGGGTCGGCGATCGAGGCCCGGCGCGCCGGGGTCGGGGTGGGCTGGACCAGCACGATGGTCGCGATCAGCGCGATGGCCATCAGGACCGCCACACCGAAGAACGGCCCGCGCCAGCTGATCGCGCCGAGTTCGCCGCCCAGCAGCGGCCCGATCGCGATGCCGATGCCCAGTGCGGTCTCGTAGAGGATGATCGCGCCGGCGAAGCCACCGCTGGCCGAGCCCACGATGACGGCCAGCGAGGTGGCGATGAAGAGGGCGTTGCCCAGCCCCCATCCGGCGCGGAAGCCGACGATCCCGTCGATGCTGCCGGATGCCCCGGCCGCCGCGCTGAAGATCACGATGAGCACCAGACCGGCCACCAGGGTGCGCTTGGCGCCGATACGGCTGGAGACGAACCCGGTGACCAGCATGGCGACGGCGGTGACCACCAGATAGCTGGTGAACAGCAGCGACACCTGGCTGGGCGTGGCATGCAGCTTGGCGGAGAGGGAGGGCAGGATCGGATCCACCAGGCCGATGCCCATGAAGGAGATCACACAGGCGAAGGCGACCGCCCATACGGCCTTCGGCTGCTTGAAGGGGTTGGGGGCGCTGGGATGAGCGGACAAATGATGCTCCGTCGTTCAGGGCCCGAGCCGTGACGACGTGGCGAGCCGTGGCGCGGCAGGGTGCCGGTTGATCAGGAAGCGGTGTTTCCCGGGGACTTCCGCGCCCGTGCCGCGTTCTCGACCAGCCGCTGGAAGGCGGGGGTGGCGGCGCGGACGGCGTCGGCGAGTGCCTGTTCGTCCTCGGGGGAGAGGGTGGCCAGCAGTTCGGCGAGCCGGTTCGTACGGCCGCGGCGCCGCTCGGCGAGCAGCTGCCGCCCGGCGTCGGTGATCGCGACCAGGACCACCCGTCCGTCGTGCGGATCGTCGACCCGGGTCACCAGACCCTGCCGCTCCAGCCGCTGGATGAGCTGGGTCATGGAGGGCTGGGTGACGCCCTCGTCGGCGGCCAGGGCCGTGAGGCGGGACGGGCCCTCCCGGTTGAGCCGGCCGAGGGTCGAGGCCGCGGTGAAGCTGATGTCCCGGTTGGTCAGATGGCGCACCGCGAGGAACGCCAACTGCTCCAGCGCCTCCGCGACCTCCTCACGGGTGGCGGGGGCGTCGGATTCCCGGGCACCGGACTGCTGTGTGTATTCCACATCTAGTTTTATATCATGCCTCTATATAGGCAGGCTATGCAGATGGTCACGGGCTCGGGCGGGCACCCGCGGGGACACCGCCTCAGCGGAAGATTCCGGTGTGGCCGAGGGAGTAGCGGCCGGGCTGGGGGTAGACCGCGAGCCCGTGCGGGCCGCCGCCGACCGGGATCCGGGCGCGCAGCCGGCCGGTGCGGGTGTCGATCGCGTAGACCTCGGCGTTGTAGCGGCCCGAGAGCCACAGCACCTTGCCGTCGGTGGACACCCCGCCCATGTCGGGGCTGCCGCCGCCGGGGAGCCGCCACCGTCGCACCAGCTTGCCGCTTTTGAAGGACAGCACCGAGATGGTGCCCTCGCCGCGGTTGGAGATGTACATGGAGCCGGAGTCGCGGCTGACGTAGAGGCCGTGCGTGCCCTTTCCGGTGGGCAGCAGCCGCGGCTTGCCGAAGGTGTCGCCGTTGAGCACCCACAGGCCGTTCGCCACCATGTCGGCGATGTACCAGGTCTTGCCGTTGGGCGAGATCTTGACGTCCTGCGGCATCGCCCCGGCGATCGGCAGCCGCTGCTTGGCGATCACCTTCTTCTTCGCCGTGTCCACCTTCAGCAGCTCACCGGAGAACTCGCACGAGACGATGAAGTAGCGCCCGTCCGGTGAGAAGTCCGCGTGGTTCACCCCGTAGCAGTCCACCGGCACCGACTTGACCACCTTCATGGTGTGGGCGTCCCGGAAGACCAGCGCCCGGTCCATGGAGGCCATCACCACGGCGTACTTCCCGTCCGGGGTGAAGTAGAGGTTGTACGGGTCGTGGACGTCCACCGGGCGGCCCACCCGGCCGTTGGCGGGATTGATGGGGGTGAGGGTGTTCCCCAGGTCGTTGTTGACCCACAGCGTCTTCAGGTCCCATGAGGGCACCACGTGCTGCGGCTGGTGGCCCACCTGGATCGTGCGGACGACCTTGAACTTCTTCGGGTCGATGACGCTCACCGTGTCCGAGAGCGTATTGGGTACGTACACCCGCGACGGATAGTCCTTCACCGTCCGGGACAGCTTCCCCGGCCGGTCGGCCGCGTAGAGGTCACGCGGGTCCAGCGGGGGCGGCATCCCCGGCAGCAGCCGGGCCGACTCGGCCTTCTTCTCCGCCTCCTTCTTCGCCTTCCTCTTCGCCGCGGCCGACGCCTGGAGCGCGCTCTGCCGCGCCGACTCCGACGCCGCCCGGTCCGGCCGGTGCTCGCTGGAGGAGGCACAGGCCGGAACCGCCGCCCCGCACAGCAGCAGGGCCGCCGCGGCCCGGACCGTGGCACGCCGCCGGTGTGCGCGGGAGAGGGAGCGCGACGAGCCACGGGCCACGGGTTCCTCCAGCGGTGAGGGTGGGCTACGGCCGTCACCCGCACCGTGGCCGGCCATGGCCTCACCCTGGCACCGCCCCCGGTCACCGGCATCCGCCGGCGGCCAAGCGGGGGAGCGGCGTACCGCCCTCGGCCGAAGCGGCCCGGCCGCACGGGCGTAGGATCGCGGCCGACCCCCGGGGAGGGCCCCGGGAGCTTCGCGCGGAGGGGGACGGACAGTGCGGTTCGGAGTGCTGGGCACCGGGCACTGGGCGGCCGAGACCCACGCGGCGGCGCTCGCCGCGCACCCCGTGGCCGAACTGGCCGGGATCTGGGGACGCGATCCGGCGAAGGCGAAGGCGCTGGCGGACCGCTGGGGCACCCGCGCCCACCCGGACGCCGACGCGCTGATCGCCGACGTGGACGCCGTGGCCATCGCCCTTCCGCCGGACATCCAGAGCGGCCTCGCCGAGCGGGCCGCGCTGGCCGGACGCCATCTGCTCCTGGACAAGCCGCTGGCCTTCAGCACCGAGGAGGCCGACCGGATCGTGCGCGCCGTGGACGAGCGCGGGCTGGCCTCGGTCGTGTTCTTCACCAACCGCTTCGCGGCACCCGTCGACACCTTCCTCCGGCAGGCCGCGGCGGACGGCGGCTGGGACGGCGGCCGTGCCACCGCCTTCGCCTCGATCTTCCAGCCCGGCGGCCACTACGGCGACTCCCAGTGGCGGCGGGAGCGCGGCGGACTGTGGGACGTCGGCCCGCACTCGCTGTCCGTCCTGCTGCCGGTCCTCGGCCCGGTGGCCGAGGTCACCGCCCTCGAGGGGCCGCGCGGCGCCGCCCATGTGCTGCTGCGCCACCACTCCGGCGCCATCGGCACCCTCGCGCTCACCCTGGACGCCCGGCCCGCCGCCCGGGGCTTCTCCTGCGACTTCTACGGTGAGCGGGGGATCGCCGTGGTGCCCGAGGCGGGGACCACCGCCTTGGACGCCTTCGCCACGGCCGTCGACCGGCTGCTGAGCGCCGCCCGCGACGGCGGCGCGGCCGACCCCTGCGACGTACGGTTCGGCCGCGAGGTCGTCGCCGTCCTGGAGGCCGCCGACCGCTCAAGCCGCGAGGGGCGCACCGTCGTGCCGCGCTGAGCGGCATCTGTCCCGTGGTGAGCGAGTGCTGTCGCGTGGTGAGCGAGCGCCGTACCGCGCTGAGCGCGCCCGTCCCACGCCGAGTGCGCGCCGTGCTCCGCTGAGCGGGGGGACGGCTTTCCCTTCCCCGCATATTCCGGCGTTCCCGGGGGAACCGGGGGCCATGACCAAGCTCTGCCTGCCCGATGGCATCCGAGCCTGCCTGTTCGACCTCGACGGCGTGCTGACCCGGACCGCGGTGGTGCACGCGGCCGCGTGGAAACAGATGTTCGACGAGTATCTGCGGCGGCGCGACGGCCCCTCCTTCCGCCCCTTCGACTCGGGCCGCGACTACGACGAGTACGTGGACGGCCGGCCACGCGCCGACGGGCTGCGCACCTTCCTGGCCTCCCGGGGCATCGAGCTGCCCGACGGCGAGCCGGACGACCCGCCCGACCAGGACACCGTGCACGGCCTGGGCAACCGCAAGAACATCCTGGTCCTGGAGAAGATCCGGAAGGAGGGAGTGGAGGCGTACCCGGGCTCGGTGCGCTTCGTGGAGGCCGTGCGCGCCGAGGGCCTGCGGACCGCGGTCGTCTCCTCCAGCGCCAACTGCCGCGATGTGCTGATCGCCGCCGGGATCGAGCACCTCTTCGAGGTACGGATCGACGGTGTGGTCGCCGCCGAGCGCAAGCTGCCGGGCAAACCGCACCCCGACACCTTCCTGGAGGCCGGACAGGAGCTGGCCACCGGGCCCGAGGCGGCCGCCGTCTTCGAGGACGCTCTGGCGGGCATGGAGGCCGGGCACTCCGGGCATTTCGGCTGCGTCGTCGGCGTGGACCGAGTGGGCCAGGCCGACGCGCTGCGCGCACACGGCGCCGACATCGTGGTCAAGGATCTCGCCGAGCTGCTGGAGGACGACTCGTGATCACCGATTCCTCGTACGCCGTCGACCCCTGGGCGCTGCGGGAGACCGATCTCCGGCTCGATCTGCTGCCCCAGAGCGAATCGGTCTTCGCGCTCTCCAACGGCCATGTGGGCTGGCGCGCCAACCTCGACGAGGGGGAACCCCATGGCCTCCCCGGCTCCTATCTCAACGGGGTGTACGAACGGCGTCCGCTGCCCTACGCCGAGGCCGGATACGGCTACCCCGAGGCCGGCCAGACCATGATCAACGTCACCAACGGCAAGATCATCCGGCTGCTGGTGGACGACGAGCCCTTCGATCTGCGCTACGGGCGGCTGCGCTCCCATGAGCGGGTGCTGGACCTGCGCGGCGGACTGCTCCACCGCACCTGCGAATGGACCTCCCCCTCCGGCATCAGCGTGCGGGTCCGCTCCACCCGGCTGGTCTCCCTCACCCAGCGGGCCATCGCCGCCGTCGCCTACGAGGTGGAGGCCATCGACGCCCAGATCCGCGTCGTCGTCCAGTCCGAACTGGTCGCCAACGAACAGCTCCCCGAGCGCGCCGGCGACCCCCGGGTGGCCGAGGCCCTGGAGTCCCCGCTCAGGCCCGAGGAGAACGCCGCCGACGACAAGCGGCTGCGGCTGATCCACTGCACCGACGCCAGCGACCTGCGGGTCGCGGCCGCCGCCGACCACCTGATCACCGGGCCGCCGCCCACCCGCCACTCCAGCGAGAGCGCCGACGACGTCGCCCGGCTGACCGTCACCTCGGTGCTGGAGCCGGGCCAGGTGCTGCGGCTGGAGAAGCTGGTGGCCTACGGCTGGTCCGGCGCCCGTTCGCTGCCCGCCGTACGGGACCAGGTCGAGGCCGCGCTGGCCGGGGCCGCCAGCACCGGCTGGCGCGGCCTGGTGGACCAGCAGCGCGCCTGGCTGGAGGACTTCTGGTCCCGCGCCGACGTCGAGGTCGAGGGCGATGCCGAGATCCAGCAGGCCGTGCGGTTCGCCCTCTTCCACGTGCTGCAGGCCGGCGCCCGCGCCGAGGAACGGGCCATCCCCGCCAAGGGCCTCACCGGTTCCGGCTACGACGGCCACTCCTTCTGGGACACCGACACCTTCGTCCTGCCCCTGCTCACCTACACCTTCCCCGAGTCCGTGGCCGAGGCGCTGCGCTGGCGGCAGTCCATCCTGCCCGCCGCCCGGGACCGGGCCAGGCAGCTGGGCCACGAGGGCGCCGCCTTCCCCTGGCGCACCATCGACGGCTCCGAATGCTCCGCCTACTGGCCGGCCGGCACCGCGGCCTTCCACGTCAACGCCGATGTGGCGGACGCGGTGGTGCGCTATGTGGCGGCCACGGGGGATGACGAGTTCGAGCGCGAGACCGCCGTGGAACTGCTGGTGGAGACCGCCCGGCTGTGGCGCTCCCTCGGCCACCACGACCACCACGGCCGCTTCCACATCGACGGGGTCACCGGCCCGGACGAGTACAGCGCCGTCGCGGACGACAACGTCTACACCAACCTCATGGCCCAGTCGAACCTGCGGGCCGCCGCGGACATCGTCGAACGCCACCCGGACAAAGGCGCCGAACTGGGCGTCGACGACGAGGAGGCCGCCGCCTGGCGGGACGCCGCCGAGTCCATGTCCGTCCCGTACAACAAGACCCTGGGCGTCCACGAGCAGTCCGCGGACTTCACCGGCCACCAGGAGTGGGACTTCCAGGGAATGCGCCCGGACCAGTACCCGCTGATGCTCCACTTCCCGTACTTCGACATATACCGCAAGCAGGTGGTCAAACAGGCCGACCTGGTGCTGGCGATGTATCTGCGCGGCGAGTGCTTCACCGAGGAGGAGAAGGCACGCAACTTCGACTACTACGAGCGGCTCACGGTCCGGGACTCCTCGCTTTCCGCGTGCACCCAGGCCGTCATGGCCGCCGAGGTCGGCCATCTGCGGCTCGCCTACGACTACCTGGGCGAGGCGGCCCTGATGGACCTGAAGGACCTGGAGCACAACACCCGCGACGGTCTGCACATCGCCTCGCTCGCCGGCACCTGGATCGCCCTGGTCGCCGGGTTCGGCGGGATGCGGCACCGCGACGGCAGGCTGGAGTTCTCGCCCAAGCTGCCCGAGAAGCTGGCCCGGCTCGCCTTCACCATGCAGGTACTGGGCCGGAGGCTGCGCGTGGAGATCACCAACCGCTCTGTCACCTACTCCCTGGCCGAGGGCGCCCCCCTGGAGATCCGGCACTACGGCCGGCCCATCACCGTCTCCGAGAAGACGCCCCGGACCTGCGACATCGATGAGCTGACGGCCCGTCCCGAACCCCGTCAGCCCCCCGGCCGCCGCCCCAACCGCCGCGCCTGAGACAACGGCGCCCCACGTCACGACACCCCCGCACGCCACGCCACCCACAGCGAGGAGCGCCGATGGACCCCCTGGAGGCCCTGGACCGGATCGCGTTTCTCCTGGAGCGCGCCCAGGCGCCGACCTACCGGGTGCGCGCCTTCCGCACGGCCCAGTCGGTGCTCGCCGACCTGGACCCCCAGGAGGTGGCACGGCGTGCCACGAACGGCACCCTCCGGTCGCTCAAGGGCCTCGGCCCCAAGACCTCGCAGGTGGTCCAGGAGGCGCTGAAGGACCAGATGCCCGGGTATCTGGCGAAGCTGGAGGCCGAGGCCGCGGAGGCCGGGCGCGAGCCCGACGAGGACGCGGCGAAGCTGTGCGCCGCGCTGCGCGGGGACTGCCATATGCACTCGGACTGGTCCGACGGCGGTTCCCCGATCGAGCTGATGGCCCGTACGGCGGCGCGGCTGGGGCACGAGTGGGCGGTGCTGACCGACCATTCCCCGCGGCTGACGGTGGCCCGCGGCCTCTCGGCGGACCGGCTGCGCGCCCAGCTGGACGTGGTGGCGGAGCTGCGCGCGAGGCTCGCCCCGTTCCAGCTGCTCACCGGGATCGAGGTCGACATCCTCCCCGACGGCTCCCTGGACCAGGAGCCGGAGCTGCTGGACCAGCTGGACGTGGTGGTGGCCTCGGTCCACTCCAAGCTGCGGATGGACGCCCGCCCCATGACCCGCCGGATGGTCACCGCCGTCAGCGATCCGCTGGTCGATGTGCTGGGCCACTGCACCGGACGGCTGCTCGGCGGCAAGCGCCCCGAGTCGGCCTTCGACCAGGAGGAGGTCTTCGGCGCCTGCGCGGAGGCGGGCACCGCCGTGGAGATCAACTGCCGCCCGGAGCGGCTGGATCCGCCACGCGGACTGCTGCGGGAGGCCGTGCGGGCGGGGACGTTCTTCTCCATCGACACCGACGCCCACGCGCCCGGCCAGCTCGACTGGCAGCCGCGCGGATGCGCCCGGGCCGTGGAATGCGGGGTGCCGACGGAGCGCGTCATCACCACGTGGACGGCCCGGCAGTTGGTGGACTGGACCCGCACGCGCAGGCCGCCACGCCGTGCGGGGCAGGGGAGTTGACGGCGGTCATGCGCGAAATGGGCGGAGAGTTCGCCTATTTGCCGTAAGTCCTTACATCTTCTCCTCCGGGCGGGCTACCGTAAATGTGTCGCAGGCCACGCCAAGGGCGTGGCGCACGGGGGGAACCACATGACAGACATGACGGGGCTGGACGACGCCGCGATCGAGCGGATCCTGACGATGGTCGACGCCTCGGCGCGCACCGTCGCCGAGGACGAACACGAGGAGCTCTTCGAGGAGTTCGCCGAGGAGATGCGCGCCGGGCGGCGGGTGCCCGGCGCGGGGGAGTTCTTCGACGACCTCAGCGGGGCACCCGCGGTCGACACCCATGTCTATCTCACCATCGGGCTGTCCGTGCTCGGCCAGATCGCCTTCACCGTGCTCTCGACGGCGACCGATATGGCCGTCCAGCGCGGAGTGCGGGACGCCGTCGGCTATCTCAAGCGCTGTCTGCGCGGCGACGCCAACTCCGGCGGGACGGGCACGGAGGGTGGCGAGAACGAGGACAGCGCGGCGGGGCTCGCCCGGCGGGTGACGGTGGAGCTGAGGCTTCCCCCGGAGGTGGATCCGGCCACGGTGCGGGCCGTCGTACGGATCCAGGCGGAAGCGCTCATCCGCTCCGAATCCGGCCCCGACGACTCCGCCGATGTCGCGGACCCCGCGGACCCCGCCGCACCCGGCCGCCCATGACCGCCGCGTCCCCGGTCCGCCGGCTGCGCCGGGCCGAGCGGACCTGCTGGACCGTGCTCATCGGGCCGCTGTGCGCGGCGCCCGCCACCGGGGCGAGCGTGCTGACCACAGGGGACAATCGGCTGTCCGCGTCGGCCGCGGTCGGCGCCACCGCGTTCCTGGCCGTCCTCGTCCTCCTCGTGGTCTCCCTGCTGCCCCTCGTCAACGAGTGGCGGGCCGACTCCCTCAGCGGTCGTGAGGCCGAGGAGGCGTCGCACCCGGTCGACTGGTCGGCGAAGGGCTGGGTGCGCGTCCGGGACAC
This sequence comes from Streptomyces sp. NPDC059455, assembly GCF_042750115.1. Lineage (NCBI taxonomy): Bacteria > Bacillati > Actinomycetota > Actinomycetes > Kitasatosporales > Streptomycetaceae > Streptomyces > Streptomyces sp. NPDC059455. The sequence goes on along the minus strand of NZ_JBHYVB010000203.1, from coordinate 5,754 downwards.
CTTCCACTCCGCCGGAATGGACACCGCCCGGCTGAACGCGGTCTCCAGCTGGTCCCCGGCGTCCAACCTGAAGGTGGTCCACGTCCCCCAGCCGTCCCCGGGGCGGCTCGGCCGGATGGAGGACTGGGGGACGAGACTGCAGCGCCGCAAGTCCGTCTGGGCGGTCGGCGCCGCGGGCGGAGTGGCCTTCGCCGTACTGCAGGACCGGATCTCCCTGCCGTTCGACGGGGATCGTCTCCTGGTGCCCGCGGTCGTCCTGGTCGCCGCGCTCTGGGCGGTCGCGGGCACCTTCCTGTACCACGCGGTCACCCTGAACGTCCGTAGGCCCACCGTCCATGTCGCCATCCCGCGCAGCTGGCGCACCCTGCTCAGAAGCCCGGCCGGTGCGGTCCTGCTCCGGCACGAGATCTCGCATCTGCGCCACGGTGATCCGATGCGACGGCGCTATCTGCGTCATGCGCCGGCGGCGGGGAAGGCCGCCGTGTTCTTCGACGGGATGACGGCCCTCGCCATCACCCCCGTGGAAACCACGGCGCGGACCGTCACGTCGATAGCCGTCTTCATCCTCACCCTGACCTGCGGCCTCTACGCCAACAGCCGCGCCGGCCGCGTCCTGGTCACGCTGATGGAGATGCGGGCGGACGCCGAGGCGGTCACGGACGCGGAGTCGGCGGACCGGCTGTCCGCCTTCCTCACCGCTCAGCAGGAGAAGAACCCGACACGGCAGAAGGCCGACCGGCTGCTGGCCCTCTCCCGTGGGTGTACCGGCGGCCACCCCGCCCCCTACGCCCGTGCCGTCGCCGCCGCATGGGTCTTCGCGGCCGGCGCCTGCCTTCCGGCGATCGGCATCTGGACGGGCGTCCTGGACGGGGTGTCCGCGTGACGGGTGGTCAGTGCGGGTGGTAGGGGATGGTCAGGGGTGGTCGCAGGTCGACAGGCCGGGCCGCCAGCGGCAGGCGATGGCGGCGAACCCGCCGTCCGCCGTGACCGGCACGGACAGGGTCTGCCCGCCGCGCACCACCGTGGGCGTGCGGACCAGACCGTTCGGGCCGTCCAGGATCAGATCGACCAGCCAGCGGCCCGGCTCCAGCCGCAGCGGCACCTCGGCGGTGTGCGCGGGACCGGTGAACGTACCGCCGATGAACCACCGCGAGCCGCTGGCGCGGGCGAGCACCGCGCTCTCACCCGGCCGCCCCGCCAGCAGCCGGGTGCGGTCCCAGGTTGCTGGGATCTGCTCCAGGAACCGGCGGGCGAGCGGACGGGCGTCATAGGACTCCGGGGTGCCCGCCAGGTTCTGGATCCCGGACTCGTAGAGCACCGACAGGCCGACTTCGCCCGCGTCCGACGCCGCGTTGGGGCGCTGGGGCCGGTGGAAGGCCCCGGGGGTGAAGTCCATGGAGCCGATGACATTGCGGGTGAACGGCAGCGTCGCCAGGTGCTGCGGGGTGTTGGTCCGCTTCTCCTCGCCGTTCACGCCCTCCATCGACATCACCTGCGGCCAGGTGCGCTGAATGCCCTTGGGGATCGTCGAGCCGTGGAAGTTGACGAGCAGATGGTGGGCCGCGGTGGCCTTGAGGATCTCGTCGTACCAGCGCAGTGTCTCCTGGGACTCGGAGTCCATGAAGTCGATCTTCACGCCCTTCACCCCCCACCGCTCCAGCGTGGGCAGCCACTGCTCGCGCTCCTCGGCGGTGTCGAGGTCACGGTGGTGGATCCAGACCTGGATGCCCACCCGCCGCTCGCGGGCGTAGTCCACGAGTTGCGGAATCCAGCTGTTCCGTTGCCAGTCGGGATCGGTGACGTCCCACTGGTCGGGGTCGAAGTACCAGCCCGCGTCCACCACCACATACGGCCAGCCGCGCTGGGCCGCGTAGTCCACGTACCCCTTCTGCATCGACAGGCTCTGCCCGGCCGGTTTGCCGCCCGCGAGCCAGGTCCACAGCGCGGGTCCGGGCCGGATCCACGAGGTGTCGGCGACCCGTGAGGCCGGTGCCAGATCGTCGGTGAAGGTGGACTGGGTGACGGTCGACAGATCGCCCACGATCAGGGCGCGCCAGGGTGTGCTGAGCGGCCCGTCGGACTCGACCCGCTCGTCCCACAGACCGATGCGGTACGTGGGCAGCCCCTGCTGGTGGATCAGCCGGGCGGCGGAGTAGCGGCCGGTGAGATCCGACTCCGCGATCAGGGCGTAGCCGCCGCCCGTCTCGAAGAGCGCCTGCGCCATGTACTCACCGGTGGGCGCGGTCGCCGCGGTGTACTCCTTGAACAGGTTCTCGTTGTCCTTGCGGTAGTCGCCCAGCCACGCGGCCGCGTCCGCGGGCAGGGTGAACGCCGAGGTCTCGCCGAGGACATCGCCGCTGCCGGAGGGCAGGTCGTAGCGATAGGCGACCCCGTCGTCCGAGACCCGCACCACGAGGTCCAGCCGGGCGTTCCCGCCGCCCCGGAACCGGAAGCGGGTCTCGGTCATCCGCGCCGTGCGCGAGCGCTGCTTGCCGGCCGTCGACCGGTAGCGCTCCACGACGGTGCGGTCGTGGCGTCCCAGATAGCGCAGCCCGTGGGACAGATCCGCCCGCTCGGTGACGATGCCCACGGGCGAGGGCTCGACCACCGTACGTCCGCCCCGGGACACCTGGAGCGTCAGCGCTCCCGAGGCGCCGTCAAGCCGCAGCTGCGCGAGGGGACCGGAGTGGGGCGAGGGGCCGCGCACGGTCCAGGCGGAGTCCTTCGCCTGTGCGGGCCCGGTGATGAAGAGCGTCATGGCCAGGACGCCGCACAGCAGAAATGCCATTGCGGAGCGTCGGTAAGATCTCGGCATCGTTGCCTCCCGAGGCGGATACGTTACCGAGTCATCCGATAACTGGGGAGGGGTTGAGCAGCATTACGCCCCATCAAGGGTCGTGAGCGGGTAAGAGATCGGATCTATGGCTTGGCTGCTTTCGGAGATGACACCAGGGGTAGAGGGTCGGCCAACGGACCCGCGCACGGTCCGGACGAGGAGGCGCACACGATGAGCGGCACGGCTCGCCCCGGCGACCCGGACCCGGAGGCGGCGGACCCGGCGCCCGCCGAGCCCGAGGGCGGGGACCCCGCCTGCTGGCTGGAGAAGGTGTGCGCCGACTGCGGCGCGATCCAGGACACCGCCGACTTCGCCCAATGTGCGCGCTGCGGAGCCCCGAAGGAGTGAGCGGGGTGCCCGGGATGCGATGATGCCGGGCGACAAGGGCGACGGCGGAACGAGGAAGCCGGTGGGAATCCGGCGCGGTACCGCCACTGTGATCGGCGAGCGGATCCCGAACAGGCCACTGCCCGCATACGCGGGTGGGAAGGCCGGGACGAGCATCGACCCGAGAGCCAGGAGACTCACGCGGTCGCCTCCTCGAGCGACACCGGGGCGGACTTCCCCGGAGGAGGGGTGATACGGCATGTCCGTATGGCCGACCGACCCGCTGTCATGCCGGGTGACCGTATGCCGGGACTGCTGTTGCGGCAGTCCCAAGGTGACCGGCATCGACCATGCCGCGCAGATCGCGCGGCTCGGTGAGGAGGCGCCCGTACGCGTCTCCGAATGTCTGGACGTCTGCGACCAGGCCAATGTGATCGTGGTGCAGCCGTCGGCCGCCGGACGGGCCGCCGGGGGCAGGCCGGTGTGGCTCGGCCTGGTCAACGACCCGGACGCGACGGAGGACATCGTGGCCTGGGTCCGGGCGGGTGGCCCCGGGGTGGCACCGCTGCCCGACATCCTCGATCTGTACGCGTTCTCGCCGCGGGGGAGGGCCTCGGCCGAGCCGTCACCTGGCGGTCGCTGAGCGCCCGAAGTCCCCTTCCCCGCACGGGAGTTGGTCTTGTGAGCAGAGCTCTGGCGGCCTCGCACCCTGTGGGCTACCGTCGGTAACACGTTGCCGGCCGGTAACACGATTCCGTCGCGGCAACCCCCTCCGTATCTCCCGCACCCTCCGAACCCCCTTTCCGGAAGGCAGCTCATGGAGAACTCCACAGAGAATTCCGCGTCGCCCGCCGGGATCAACGGGATCAGCCGCCGCCGCGCCCTGACGGCGGCGGGCGGTGTGCTCGCCGGCGCCGCCCTCGCCCAGACGGCGGTTCCGGCCTTCGCCGCCTCCGGGGCGTCCTCGGACGCGGACGCCATCGTGGTCGGCCACGGGCTCGCCGGGCTGGTGGCCACGGCGGAACTGGCCGCCGCGGGACGCAAGGTGCTCCTCCTCGACCAGGAGCCCGAGAGCAACCTCGGCGGCCAGGCGTTCTGGTCCTTCGGCGGCCTGTTCTTCGTCGACTCCGAGGAGCAGCGGCTGATGGGGATCAAGGACTCCCCCGAACTGGCCTGGCAGGACTGGCTCGGCACGGCCGGCTTCGACCGCGGTGTCACCGATCCCGGTGGCCAGGACTACTGGGCCCACAAGTGGGCCGAGGCGTATGTGGACTTCGCCTCCGGGGAGAAGCGGTCCTGGCTGCACGGGCTCGGTGTGCAATGGTTCCCGATCGTCGGCTGGGCCGAGCGCGGCGGCGGTCTCGCGGATGGGCACGGCAACTCGGTGCCGCGTTTCCACGTCACCTGGGGCACCGGTCCGGCCGTGGTCGAGCCGTTCGAGAAGAAGGTGCGGGCCGCCGCGAAGGACGGCCGGGTGACCTTCAAGTTCCGGCACCGGGTGGACGAGCTGATCGTCACCGGTGGCGCCGTCACCGGGGTGAGCGGCTCGATCCTGGAGCCGAGCAACGCCGCCCGCGGCAAGCAGACCTCGCGCACCGTGGTGGGCGACTTCGAGCTCAACGCCCCGGTGGTGATCGTCACCTCCGGCGGTATCGGCGCCAACCACGACCTCGTACGCCGGAACTGGCCCGACCGGCTCGGCTCGCCGCCGAAGTTCATGGTCACCGGTGTCCCTGCGTATGTGGACGGCCGGATGCTGGGGATCACCGAGAAGGCGGGCGGACGGATCGTCAACCCCGACCGGATGTGGCACTACACCGAGGGCCTCAGGAACTACGACCCGATCTGGCCGGGCCATGGCATCCGCATTCTGCCCGGCCCGTCGTCGATGTGGTTCGACGCGAAGGGCAGACGCTTCTCCAGCCCCGACATCCCGGGCTACGACACCCTGCACACCCTCGGGTCGATCACCGCCACCGGCCATGACTACTCGTGGTTCGTCACCACCCAGAAGATCATGGCCAAGGAGTTCGCGCTCTCGGGCTCGGAGCAGAACCCGGACCTGACCAACAAGGACATCCTGCAGCTCCTCTCCCGCATCTGGCAGACCCCCGAGCCGATCCAGCGGTTCCGGGACAAGGGCGAGGACTTCGTGGTCGCCACTTCCCTGCCCCAACTGGTCGCGGGAATGAACAAGTTGACCGGCGACAACCTGATCGACCTGGCGGACCTCAAACGGCAGATCGAGGCCCGCGACCGCGAGATCGAGAACCCGTACACCAAGGACGTCCAGGTCATGGGCATCCGCAACGCACTCGCCTACCCCGGGGACGCCCTCAGCCGCACCGCCTCCGCGCACCGGATCCTGGACTCGGGCGCCGGACCCCTGATCGCCGTGCGCCTCAACATCCTCACCCGCAAGACCCTCGGCGGCCTCCAGACCGACCTCTCCGGCCGCGTCCTGGACGCCTCGGGCCAGCCGATCAGCGGCCTGTACGCGGCCGGTGAGGTGGCGGGCTTCGGCGGGGGAGGAGTGCACGGCTACCGCTCCCTGGAGGGCACCTTCCTCGGCGGCTGCCTCTTCTCGGGCC
>NZ_JBHYVB010000202.1:0-20732 GCF_042750115.1 Streptomyces sp. NPDC059455 | reverse complement strand
GCGCCGCCTGAGCAGCTCCCGATGCCAGCGCAAGTCTCGGGGCAGAGCAGCAGCAGAAGGTGCCGCAGTCTGTCTTTGGGCAGGTGGTGCAGAAGCAAGGCGCGAGCGTTCTCATGATTTGGTCTTGATGAGGTCGAGTGCGTGATCGGGATGGGACCGGTAGTAGTCGACAGCGGCGGCCAGGTTGTCCCAGCCGATCGAGCGGGCCAAGGCGATGGCGAGGTTGCGGAAGCCGGCCATCGCTCTGGGGGCGGTGCCCGTGTGGATGCGATTGGCGTCCTCGGCGAACGTGACGTCTCTGACGTGGTGATGCGCCTCGATCCCCCAGTGCCCTCGAACGATCTTCGCCAGCCGTGCTGGGGTGGCCTGGGCCGCGGTGAGGTCGGTGAGGGCGCAGACGCGCTCCAGGGTGACCTTGCCGGTCTGCAGGTCGCGGCGGCGTCGCACGGTCTACAGGGCCTGCACGGCGTGCGGGAAGGCCAGCCGCTTGGGCACGGTGGCGGCCTTGAGGCGGCGGATCTCATCGCGTCCGTGCGCGCGGTCGGGTGCGGTACCCGAGCGGGATGTCGGCCCAGCGCAGTTCGCGCAGGAACGCCGCGAGCTTTGGATGATTGTCCTTGATCAGCGCGACGTAGTGGGCGTTCTTCGTCTCGACGAGGTAGCGGGCGTGCTCGTGCTGAGAGTGCAGGGCGTCGAAGGTGACGGTGCGGCCAGCCAGGTCGAGGTCGGCCAGCAGCGGCTTGAAGGTGGTGATCTCGCCGCTCTTGTCGGCGACTTGGCGTTGGTTCAAGGTCAGCCTGCCGTTGTGGGTGATCACGGACACGAGGTGGATCGCGCGCTGTTCGGCGGTACGTGAGCCGCGCAGGGCCTTGCCGTCCAGGGCCACGGCCTCGCCGGGGTCGGCAAGGTGGGCGAGCCAGGGGCCGACGGCGGTGTCGAGGGTGTCGCCGTCCAGGCGGGCCAGCAGGCGGCCGAGGGTGCCGGCGCGAGGCGCGGCCCGTAGTCCGAGGCGTTCGTGCAGGTGGGGTGGGAGTTCGGCGGCATGTCGGGCGATCGCGGCGAGGGTGCGGGCACCGGCGAGTACGGCCAGGGTGCACAGCGCGAGCATCGGGCCGAGACGGTAGCGGCGGCCCTGGCTGCGCCGGGGATCGGGCAGGCCGTCCAGGACCTCGGCGAGGTCGACCGCCTGGCCGAGGTCGGCGGGGTCGAGGGAGGCGACCGCATCGTGGGCGCGGTGGCGCTCGAGCGCGGTGATCGAGGATGATGGCATCGGAAGCGGTTGTTGTTGATGAGGCGTCAGACACCTTGATCATCAACGACCGCTTCCGCCGTTCTCCGACCGGCCCCCAAGCGCAACGTGAGGCAACCTGGCACGTATCAACGTTTCTTCGGGCGGACACACGCGAACATGAAAAAGCCCGTCTGTCCGCTCATCTCGCCAGCCGAGAACGCTCGCGCCCTGATCACCCAGCAAGCCCAACTCGCCCACCTGACCGACGAGACCGACTCGACGGAACCTCCACCAGTGCGGACGTGCCACATGACCAGGCCGGATGATTTGTCGGCACCAACAATGTCCAGCACGTCCTGACCGCACTGGCCTGCAACCTCACCCGCGTCGCCGACTGGATCGCCGAGGCGACGACCAGCCACCGCCGATCAACACGCTTCCACTCCCTCTGCACCATCGCCGCATAACTCCAGAAGATCACCAACAGAGTCACGGCGTTGTTTCTATCCCCGGCGCAGGCTCGCCAGGAAGCGCCAGAGCGCGGAGCGGGGCCGTTCCGGCTGCGCGGGCTCGGCCTCAGCGGAGGGTGCGGGTTCCGGATCCGAGGTAGGCGCGGGGGCCGGTGCCGCTGGTGTGGGTACGGCTGCCCCCGCAGCCGGGCGCCGCGGGGCCTGCCACTCCCGTATCTGGAACCGGACCAGCAGGGACTTCAGGCCGCGTACGTACGCCGATGAGCGCCAGGGCAACTCATCGACGGGCACGTCGAGTTCGAAGTCGCACCGGTCGAACAGCGTGCGCACCGCCGTGGAGACGATCATGTCGGCGAGGTCCCGGCCAGGGCACTGATGCGGGCCGGCGCCGAAGGCGAGATGGGCACGCGAACTCACCGCCCTCTCGTAGCTTCCGGAGGTCGCGAACATGGGGTCGTGGTGCGCGGCGGCGATCGAGGGCATGACCGCATCGCCCGCAGCCAGCCGGAAACCTCCCAACTCGGTGTCGGCCGCGGGGAAGCGGGACGAGAGATTGGTCCACGGAGGCGAGGCGATGTGTACGCGGTTGACCAGTTCCTCGGCGGGCCCGGCCATCAGACTGGATTTCCCCGCCTCCCCGGCCACCACCTCCAGCAGGCTGTTCGCGATGGTGTAGCTGGTCATCTCCGACATGATGACGAGGACCGCGTAGAGCTCCAGGCCCACCTGCTCCACACTCAACAAGGGGTCGGCGGCGAGCATTCGGCTGGCCAGATCGTCGCCGGGGTGCTGCTTCTTGTGCGCGGCCAGCTCGGTCGTCGCGGCCAGCAGCCGTCCCACGGCCGCGGCGGCGTCCGGATCGACGTCCAGAATGCGCCACGCGTCCATGAAGACGTCGTCCCCCTGCTCGGCCGGGAAGCCGAACAGCCTGTTGATCACCATCAGCGTCAGTGGCCGCGCGAAGTGCGCGTTGAGGTCCACCACCCCGCTGTCATTGCCGTCCGTGAAGAACGTGATCAGCTCATCGGCGTGCCGGGCAACGGTGTTCGCCAGATCCCAGGACTGGGGCGCGAACGTGTCCTGGAACGGGGCGAGGGCCGCGTCCAGGATGGCGCGCGTGGCCTTGCGCTGCTCGTCGTCCTGCATCAGCTGGAAACTGATCATGTAGTTGGGCAGTTGCGGCCAGTCGGACGGCACTCGGCCTTCGCGCAGCCACCGCCAGTGCTTGGGGTCCTTCTTCCACAGGGTCTCGTCGCGCAGAACCTCCCGCACCTCGCGGTAGCCGAGCACCATCCAGACTGGGACCCCGTAGAGATCGACGGGCGCCACCGGCCCGTACCGGCTCCGCAGGCGCGAGTAGACGGCCGCGGGCCGGGTCTCGAACTCCCGTGTCATCAGCGGCTCAACCGCCAGAGACTCCAGGTCCGAAGGGGCGAATGCCATGTCTTGATGTCCTTAGTACGACAGCGATGTCAAATCCGGCCAGGCCGCGAGATCCGGGTGGGGACGCCCCACGGCACCCTGATGCGCGGCACGGAGCACGAGAGGCCCGCTACGGCGCAGTCAGAGTAGCGCCCCGGAGCCGACCCTGAACAGGGCGAACGGGTCCGCGAAACCCCCGCCTCCTCGTCCGCCGTGCGCCCTGCGGCATGCGAACTGACCCTGGTTTACCCGTGGTTCGCAGCTCAGGGCACCGCGCGATTTCCGCCACCGCCCGTACCCCGGGGCGCGGCGTCGGCCTCCGCGTGGATTCCGAACCGGCAGGATGAGGTCCGGGGGCGGTGGCTTGCCCAAGACCGGAGGGGATCATAGTCAGGGCGCCACACGACATGGGAATCGACCGGCATTCGTCGCAGTCCGACGAATCAGCGGGCTACCTCGACTTCGCCCGGTACGGTCCTGAAGGATGTCTTTATTACAAGACCGGGGATTGAAGGTCTGTCGATGCTGGTCAAGGTGACAGTGGTGGTCACGGTTGTCTTGTGTTCGACCTTGCGGGTGCCGATAAATCTTCCACGCAGGTCGGGAGCCTGATCACGGATCTTCGGTTCTCCTCGACATTCGCCCAAGTGCCTTCACCCGCAAAGGGCCGGGGCGGCATCATGGTCTGTCGTGCTGCTGCGCCTGGCCTACCTCGCCGCGACCAACGCCCTGGCGTTCCCACGCCTCCTGCCGATGAGCGACAGAGACAAGGACATCGAGATCCTCGTACTCCGGCACCAACTGCTGGTCCTACAGCGTCAGATTGGCAAGCCGACCCTCACCGACAGCGACCGTGCCACCCTCGCCGGCCTGCTCCACCACCTCCCCAAAGACAGACTGCGGCACCTTCTGCTGCTGGTCCGCCCCGACACGGTGTTGCGCTGGCATCGCGACCTGCTCAAGCGGCGCCATGCCGCATCCTGCGTACCCAGGCGACGCGGACGCCCACGCACCATCCGATCGATACGCGCCCTGGTCCTGCGCCTGGCCAGGGAGAATCTCAATGATCGTGTCAAGCCGACTGCGTGACCGGCGGGGCGGAGGTGAAGAACCTCTTGTCACGCAGCATTGCCCACAAAACGTCGATCCGGCGGCGGGCGAGCGAGAGCAGGGCCTGGGTGTGCAGCAGGCCCTCCGATCGCTTCTTGAGGTAGTAGTCGCGCGATGGTCCGGGCCGCATCATTGCGGTCTGCGCCGACATGTAGAAGATGTGCCGCAACCGCCGGTTGTAGCGCTTGGGCCGGTGGTAGTTGCCGGTCCGGCGGCCGGAGTCCCGGGCCACCGGAGCCAGGCCGGCATGGGAGGCGAGCCGACAGGCGTCACGGTAGCCGGACAGGTCGCCGACGATGGCGACGAACTCGGCGCCCAGGATCGGGCCCATGCCAGGCATCGATTCGATGATCTCGGCGCGGTCGTCGGTGCGGAAGGTCTCGCGGATCTCTCGGTCGGTGTCCTTGATCCGCTCGTCCAGGGCCAGGAGCTGGTGGGCGAGATCGCAGACCAGCTTGGCGGCCCTCTTCTCGCCGGGCAGAGCGGTCATCTGCGTCTTGGCTGCCTCGACGGCCTTGGCGGCGACTTCGGTGGCACCGCGGACCTTGCGGCGTTCCAGCCAGGTCGTCAGCCGCTTGACGCCGATCCGCCGGAGGGCAGCTGGTGTCTGGTACTCGGTCAGCATGACGACCGGTCCCTTGGCCACGGAGTAGTCGAAAGCCCGCTCCAGGGCGGGGCAGATGCCCACGAGCAGGTCGCGGAGTCGGTTGATCAGCCGGACCCGGTCGGCGATCAGGTCGGCCCGGTGGTTCGTCAGCAGCTGGAGCGTGGAGACCAGCTCCGGCGGGGTGTCCAGCGGGGCGAAGTCCCTGCGCATACGGGCCTGGTCGGCGATGACGCGGGCGTCCCGGGCATCGGTCTTGCCCTCGCCCTTGTAGGCGCCGGACATGCGGTTGACCGTCCGGCCTGGCACGTAGACGACCTTCTGGCCATGGGCGATCAGCAGGGCAAGGAGCAGCGTGGAGGCCCGGCCGGAGATGTCCACGGCCCACCGCACCTCGTCGGCCCGTTCACCGGCGGCCTCGATGACAGTGAGAATCTGGGCCTCGTCGTTGATCACCTTCGTCGAGAACAGCGTCTCGCCGCCGGCGTCGAGGGCCACCGCCCAGTGATGTCCCTTGCCGGCATCGATGCCGACCCATATTCGCTCCTGCCGCGTGCTCAAGTCCGTCGCTCCGTTCCACCGTGACCAGCACTTCCATGGCCCGGAGAACACTCCGCCGACAGGTCCCTAACCAGCGATGACCGCAGTTCTCAATCAGTGGTCGGAGCGTCCCGGAGGACCGGGCGGCCATTCTCCTTGAGCCATAAACGGCAACACCTCATCAGCCACGCCCGTTCCTCCTGGACCGCCAACATTCTTAGGGAACACCTCATGGGGATACCGACGGATCCACGGCGAACTCACAGCGCTGGGAATCAAGATCGCCGCCTCCACGGTCTGGGAGTCTCAATGGCCGTTGAGTGCTGGAGTCGTACGATGGGATGGTGGGGAGTCAGCTACCGTGCGACTGCCGTGCGATCGGGCGCGTTCACACCAGGAGCGAAGGGAGCCCCGTCGGGGCAGGGTGACCAAATGGGTCCCTTGCCCCGACGGAGCTCGGTCGGCCGGGCGGCGGGTTACTGGCGCCCGGCAGAGACCGGTGCCATGTGCGGTGCTCCCCTGCTCAGCCGAAGTTCACGTCGCTGCACCACATGTAGGCCTGGTCGAGGTGCGAGGCCTGCCAGATCACGAACAGGATGTGGTGTCCGGTGTAGCCGGAGGTGCTGACGTTGAACGTGTAGTCCGTCGCCGGGCCGAAGCGGCCGGTCTGCGTGATGAAGTCGAGGTTGCCCCAGCCCAGGGTCTGGGTCTTGGGGTCGAAGCCCTGCTTGCTCACGTAGGCCGTGAAGTAGTCGGCACCGTGGGACGCCTGGTCGTGCACGTGGACCGAGAAGTTGTTGCCGACGGTGGTCGTCTTCCACTGCCCGGGCTTGTTCAGACTGGCGTTCCTCGAGAGGTTGTTGCTGCAGAGCGTCCCGTTGGGGGTCTGCGACTGGAACTGGCCACCGAGGCCGTCGCGGAGCGCGCTCATCCAGTTCCACATGGTGTCGGGGTTGGCCTGGAAGGCCTGCCAACACATGGGGTCTTCGGTCTGCATGGCCGGGTTCATGTGGTCGTTACCCCACCTTTCCCAGCAGTGGTACGCGCGGGAGGCGGGGCCGACGACAGAGCCGTGAGCCTGGGCGGGGGCCGACCAGGTCAGTGCGCCGACAACAACGGCGAACAGCATGGCGAGCGCTTGGAGAGGCCGGCGGAGGGCCGACCGGGAACGCCCGGTTAATGGGCTCTGTTTGCGCATGTGGGGGAACTCCTTCCAGTTGAAAGGCACCATGGGAGCGCTCCCAACCTACGACTTCTGAGTGAAATGTCAATGAAACAAACGGAGTTGAGTACAGGGGTGGGCGGCGATCAGGGAATCTGCCGTGAGCCGGGAGTCACGGGAGGCTTCGGCGACTTCGGTGGCACGACAGTCAGAACCCTTCCCGAAACCGGAAAGCGAGGGTGCGGCCTGCCTGCGTTCCGCGTAATTCGGAGCTCAGAGAGCCACGACACTGCGGGTGCCGATGAATCATCCACGCAGATTGGGAGCCTGATCACGGATCTTCGGTTCTCCTCGACATTCGCCCAAGTGTCTTCACCTGCGCAGGGACCCGGCGGCATCATGATCTGTCGTACGGCTGCGTCTGGCCTACCTCGCCGCGGCCAACGCCCTGGCGTTCCTACGCCTCCTGCCGATGAACGACAGAGACAAGGACGTCGAGATCCTGGTACTCCGGCACCAACTGCTGCTCCTGCAGCGTCAGGTTGGCAAGCCCACCTTCGCCGACAGTGATCGCGCTGTCCTCGCCGGCCTGCTCCACCACCTCCCCAAAGACAGACTGCGGCACCTTCTACTGCTGGTCCGGCCCGACACGGTGTTGCGCTGGCATCGTGAACTGCTCAGGCGGCGCCATGCCGCGACCTGCGTATCCAGACGACGCGGACACCCACGCACCATCCAGTCGATCCGCGCCCTGGTCCTGCGCCTGGCCAGGAAGAAAGCCTCGTGGGGATATCGCCGGATCCACGGCGAACTCGCAGCCCTGGGGATCAAGGTCGCCGCCTCAACGGTCTGGGAAATCCTCCGCCAGCACGGCATCCCACCCGCACCCGAACGGCAGAGCACCACCTGAGCCGACTTCCTCCGCAGCCAGGCCAAGGCTCTTCTCGCCTGCGATCTCTTCGAAGTCCGCACGCTGCCCGGAGCGCGCCTGTACGTCTTCGCTGTCATCGAGCATGCCACCAGGCGCATCCGGATCCTCGGCGCCACCACACACCCCTGAAGGGTGTCAATATTCCGATCAGGCTGCTGAGCTGGGCGTTTCCTGTGGGTGATGAGGCGGTCGGGGTGGCGTGACGTGGTACTCGTTGAGCAGTCCGCCGAGTACCTGCTTGCGCCTGACCGTGGCGGCGGGCAGGAGGATGATGTCCGGGTCGTCGTCTGGAGCACGTAGGTCGAGGCTGCGGTGAGCTCGTCCGGAGTTGTAGTACTCGGTGTACCTGGTCAGGACCGTACGTAGGTGTCCTTCGCCGATGATGAGGAGGCGGTCGGTGCATTCTGCACGGGCTGTACGTATCCATCGTTCGGCGAACGCGTTGGACCGTGGGCTTTGCGGCGGAGTCGGGATGACGGCAGTCCCGTTGCCGCCGAAGACGGCGTCAGATGCGGCAATGAACTTGCTGTTCCGGTCCCGTATGAGGAACCGGAAGCACTCGGCCCTGTCGCCGAGATCCATGAGCAGATTGCGGGCGAGTTGAGTGACCCATGCGCCGGTCGGGTGGGCGGTGACGCCCAGGACGTGAACGCGCCGGGTGGCAATCTCCATGACGAAGAAGACGTAGAGACGTTTGAGGAAGACGGTCTCCACGTGCATGAAGTCACAGGCGAGCAGCGTATGGGCCTGGGCGCGGAGGAACGAGCGCCAGGTCTGCTGGGATGCGCGCTGCGGTGCGGGCGGTAGACCGGAGCGGCGCAGGACACGTCGGATCGTGGCGGCGGCAACCCTATGGCCGAGCCGTCGGAGCTCACCCTGGATTCTGACATACCCCCAGGTCGGGTTCTCTCGCGCCAGGCGCTGGATGAGCGCCGCAATCTCTTCTGCCAGCGGTGGCCGACCCGGTCCGACCGCTGTCTGACGCCACTTCCAGCACACCAGACGGCGGTGCCAGGCCAGCAGCGTCCCCGGGGTGACCAGCCGATGACGGCGTAAGACGGGTGGCAGCTGGCGGGCGAGAGCGGAGAGCACGGCACGATCAGCCCATGACAGCCGCGGGCGCTCGATCTGCCGACGAAGCACGGCGACCTCATGGCGAAGCGCGAGGATCTCGGCGTTGTTCGCGGCGGTCGAACGGCCCAGCAAGAGGAGGCAGCCCAAGAGTCGGCAGAAGATCAAGTAGAGCAGTCGCAGACCCACGATCACTGATCATGCCCATACTTGGCCGATCGCAAAGCCCCAAGTCAACCACCGTACGCCAATAAAGACACCCTTCAGGATCCTCGAGGGCGAGGCCGGCGGGTTCAACGGCGACCCGCACCAAACCGTGGCCGATTACCTCTCCGCTTGGCTGGAGACGAAGGCGTACGTGCTCAAGCCGACCACGCTGGCCCGCTATCGCGACTACGTCACCGGCGACCTGATCCCCGCCCTGGGCGCGCTCAAGCTTGACGAGCTCGGCCACCGCCACACCGCTGGATTCGTTCACACCCAGCTCGCCGCAGGCCGCGGCCAAGTGACCGTCCACCGGTGCCTGGCCACCCTCTCCAGCGCCCTGGGCGACGCTGTCCCCCAGCACCGCCTCACCCACAACCCCGCACGCCCCGCCGTCCTGCCCCGACCACCCACCGCCGAGCGACGCATTTGGACAGCCGAGGAAGCAACCCGCTTCCTGCGCTACTGCCACCACACCGACCCACTCATCGCAGATGTGTGCGAACTCCTGATCGGCACCGGCATTCGCAAAGGGGAAGCACTCGCCCTCCACTGGCACGACGTGCACCTCAACGAAGGGGTGCTCTACGTCCGTTACACCCTCTCAGCCATCAACAACGCCCGCCTGGTCATCACCTCGCCCAAGACCCGCAGCAGCAAGAACTGGGTCGCCATCTCCCCGCGCGTGGCAGCCGCGCTCACACGCCGCGCAGCCGAGGCCCCGGATTCAGCTCTGTTTGACCGCTCCTCGTATCCCTTCACCGGGCTGGTCTTCTGCCGACCCGACGGAGGCCCACTGCGACCTCAGACCGTCCTGGACCGCTTCCGCCGCCGCGCCGAGGAAGCAGGCGTCCCCCGCATCACCCTGCACGACCTGCGACACCTCGCCGCCACCCTCTCCATCACCGCGGGCATCCCACTCACCGTCGTCTCCAAAACCCTGCGGCACTCCACCCTCTCCACCACCGCGAACCTCTACAGCCACCTCACCCACCAAGCCGCCCACGACGCCGTAGACGCCATCGACACCGCACTCGCCCAAGCCGACCCCACCGCCGACCGCCAGCCCCACTGGCCCGCCTGGCTGCGACCACGCCGCGACCACCCGAACGGACACCGGATACGCCTCACGCTGCCCTACTCCACCACCCCGGCCGCCAGTTCACCCAATGCCTCCACACCCCAAGGCGTGCGTGCGACCACCATGCGACCACCACGCCGCACAACACGAAGAAGGCCGCTTTCCCATCTCTGGAAAAACGGCCTCCGACCTGCGAAAACGCTGGTCGGGACGACAGGATTTGAACCTGCGACCCCTTGACCCCCATCGCGCGCCACCACGGGATCATCCAGCCCTCGCCGATGCGGGGCTCCAATGCTGGGCGGACAAGGCGTATCAAGGTGCCGACGGACCCGTCCGGGTTCCGTTTCGGGGCCGTCGGCTCAAGCGGTGGAAGCGACGGCACAACACCACCCACGCCAAGATCCGCTGCGTCGGCGAGCAGGCCATGGCCACCCTCAAGGGCTGGCGCCTCCTGCGGAAACTCCGCTGCAGCACCAACCGGGTCACCGACGTGGTCAAGGCCGTACTCGTCCTTCACCACGCAACAACGTGAGGTTGGAAAGGGCTCAGTGCCGACAGCCCGTAAAACATTGTTCCGATAAGGGAGTTGACATCCATCACGAGATCATGATGGCGGACGGCTACCCGGCGTCACCACCGACTACGAGCCAGAGCCGATCGTTTTACAGACCCGGCCACGGGCTCCGGCATGCCCGCCGGCCTTGCGCCGCGCCGGGCTGACGCTTCGTTCAGCGGCGCGTGCTGAAGGCCGCGTCGAATGCGGCGGACGGGGGCTGGATGGCGGTGAGGGCGCGGACCCGTGCCAGTGCGTCGGGGGCGCCGATGAGGCGGTCCATGCCGGCATCCTCCCATTCCACGGAGATGGGGCCGGTGTAGTCGATGGAGTTCAGGATCCGGACGCAGCCCTCGAAGTCGATGTCGCCGTGGCCGAGGGAGACGAAGTCCCAGCCGCGTCGGGGGTCGGCCCAGGGGAGGTGGGAGCCGAGGCGGCCGTTGCGGCCGTTGAGGTGTTTCTTCGCGTCCTTGAAGTCGACGTGGTAGACGCGGTCACGGAAGTCCCAGGCGAAGCCGAGGTAGTCCAGGTCCTGCCAGAGGAAGTGGCTGGGGTCGAAGTTGAGCCCGAAGGCGAGGCGGTGGCCGATGGCCTCCAGGGCGCGCTGGGTGGTCCAGTAGTCGTAGGCGATCTCGCTGGGGTGCACTTCGTGGGCGAAGCGCACTCCTTCGGCGTCGAAGACGTCGAGGATGGGGTTCCAGCGGTCGGCGAAGTCCTGGTAGCCGCGTTCGATCGTCTCGGCGGGCACGGGCGGGAACATCGCTACGGTGTGCCAGATGGATGATCCGGTGAAGCCGGTGACGACGTCGGCGCCCAGGGCGGCGGCGACGCGTGCGGTGTCCTTGAGCTCGGCGGCGGCGCGCTGTCGTACGCCTTCGGGGTCGCCGTCGGCCCAGATCCGGGTGGGCAGGATGGCCCGGTGGCGTTCGTCGATGTGGTCGCAGACGGCCTGGCCAGTGAGATGGTTGGAGATGGCGAAGACGCGCAGGCCGTGCTGGTCGAGCAGGGTGCGCTTGGCGGGCAGGTAGTCCGGCTCGGCCAGGGCCCGGGCGACATCCAGGTGATCGCCGGAACAGGCGATCTCCAGCCCGTCGTAACCCCACCCGGCGGCGAGTTCGCAGACCTCGACGAAGGGCAGGTCGGCCCACTGGCCGGTGAACAGGGTGACGGGACGTGATGACATGAACGGTTCCTTGCCTATGGGGCTCTGTCGGGCTCTATCGGGGGATACGCGTGTACCGGCTCTCGTCGGCGGCGCTGGCCTCCACGGCGGCGATCACCCGCTGCACCCGCAACCCCTCCTCGAACCCCGGAGCGGGGTCGGTGCCGTCGCTGATCGCCGTCAGCAGGTCCAGCGCCTGGTGCGTGAAGGCGTGCTCGTAGCCCAGGCCGTGGCCGGGCGGCCACCAGCCCTCCAGGTAGGGGTGTCCGGGCTCGGTCGCGAGGATACGGCGGAATCCGGCGGTGTTCCCGGGATCCTGGGCGGCGTCGTGGAAGGAGAGTTCGTTCATCGACTCGAAGTCGAAGGCCAGGCTGCCGAGCGAGCCGTTGACCTCGATACGGAGGGCGTTCTTGCGGCCGGTGGCGTACCGGGTGGCCTCGTACGTCGCCAGCGTGCCGCCCGTGAAGCGGGCGGTGAAGACCGCCGCGTCGTCGACGGTGACCCGGCCGGTGCGCCCAGGGCTGTCGGTGAGCGGGCGGTCCTGGACGAAGGTGGCGGTCTGTGCGGAGACCCCGTCGATGGTGTCGTCGAGCAGGTACTGGCTGAGGTCGATGATGTGCGAGCCGATGTCGCCGAGGGCGCCGGCGCCCGCCCGTTTGCGCTCCAGCCGCCAGCTGAACGGTGCGCCGGGGTCGTACAGCCAGTCCTGGAGATAGGCGGCGCGTACGTGCCGGATGTCGCCGAGACGGCCGTCGGCGATGAGCTGCCGGGCGAGGGCGAGAGCGGGGACACGGCGGTAGGTGAAGCCGGCCATGGCGCGGATCCCGTGTGCACGGGCCCGGCGGGCGGCGTCGGCCATGGCCTGGGCTTCGGCGACGGTGTTGGCCAGGGGCTTCTCACAGAGCACGTGCTTGCCGGCCTCCAGCGCGGCGACCGCTATGTCGGCGTGGCTGTCGCCAGGCGTGCAGATGTCGACGATGTGCACGTCGTCGCGTCGCAGTACGGACTTCCAGTCGTCGGTGGAGTCCTGCCAGCCGAGCCGCCCGGCGGCCTGCGCGGCGGCGTCGGCGCGGCGTCCGGCGAGCACTGTCATGGCCACTCGCGCCGGGAGGTCGTAGACGTGGCCGACCGTGCGCCAGGCCTGGGAGTGCACGGCTCCCATGAATGAGTGGCCGATCAGCGCGACGCCGAGGTGTTGCATGAGAGGTTCCTTCTGTAGTGTCCGGCTGTCGTGTCTGGAGAGTGGGGCGTCAGACGCGGTCGCTGCGCTCGATGCCTGGAACCTGGCGTCGGCGCCGCAGCGGCACCGTGGCTCATCCCTTGACCGAGCCTCCCAGCACGCCCCGCACGAAGAAGCGCTGGAAGAAGACGAAGACCAGCACCGGTACGACGACGGCCAGGACCGCGCTCGCGACCAGCAGGTTCTCGCCGGAGCCGGTCGCCTGGACGAGGCCGGCGATCTCCGTGGTGACCGGCTTCAGTTCACTGTTGCCGCCGAGGAAGATCAGTGGGGACAGCAGGTCGTTCCAGGCCCAGAGGAACTGCAGGGTCGCCACGGCGGCCAGCGAGGGCGTCGAGAGCGGCAGCGCGATACGGAAGAAGGTGCGCGTCTCGGAGGCGCCGTCGATCCGGGCGGCCTCGAAGAGTTCCTGCGGCAGCGCCGCGAAGGCGTTGCGCAGGACCATGACGCCGAAGGGGATCGAGAGTCCGACCTGGTAGATCCACACGGCGGGCAGTGTTCCCGACAGCCCCAGGGAGGTGAGCAGGCGCAGCATGGGCGCCAGGGTGACCTGCGGCGGGACGACGAGCAGGGAGACCACGAGGAGGAAGAGCACGTTCCTGCCCCGGAACCGCATCCGGGCGAAGACATAGCCGGCGACGGCGGACAGCAGGACCACCATGAGCGTGGTCGGGACCGCGATCATCGCGCTGGTCAGCATGCTCGTGCCCATGTCGACCGACTGGAACGCCTCGGTGTAGTTGTCGAGCGTGAGGGCGGGGCGGGTGAAGAACGTCCACCACCCGCTCTCGGACATGTCCTGGGTGGTGCGGAACGAGGTCACCACGAGCCCCAGCGCGGGGACCAGCCAGGCCGCGCACATCAGCACGAGCGTGACGTGGGTGGGCAGCGCACCGGGGGTCTTCTTCTTGCGGGGCCGGGACGCGGCGACCCTCGTCGACTTCATCGCCTGTGTCGCCTCGGTGGCCTGCGTCGTTTTCATCGGGCCTCCTCCTCTCGCCGGAGCTGTCGCAGATTCATCATGATGATCGGGCTGGCCAGCACGAACAGGACCACCGAGATGGCGCTCGCCCGGCCGAAGTCCTGGGCGACGAACAGTTCGGAGTAGACCTTGTTCGCGATGACGTCGGTGCCGTAGTTGCCGTTGGTCATCACGTACACCACGTCGAAGATCTTCAGTGCGTAGATGACCTGGGTGGTGCCGACGACCAGGATGGTGGGCCACAGGGTGGGGAGGATCACCCGGAAGATGATCTGCAGTTCCCCCGCGCCGTCGATCCGGGCGGCCTCGACGAGTTCCTCCGGCACCGCCTTCACGGCGGCGGACAGAATGATCGTCGCCAGTCCCACGTGCGCCCAGACCGCGGCGAAGATGAGGGCGAAGTTGCTGGTCGAGGAATCGGTCACCCACGGCTGCGGACTGAGGCCCAGCTTCTCCACGAAGACGTTGACGGTGCCGGTCTGGGCGGTGCCGGGCGGCCGGTACTGGTACATCAGCTGCCAGATGACACCCGTGACCGCGAACGAGACGGCCGTCGGGACGATGAACGCGCCCTTGGCGAAACGCTCGTACCGGACACGGTCGCCGAGGATCGCGGCCATCGTGGCGACGCAGACGGTGAGCACCGGGAAGACGACCAGCCAGAGCACGTTGTTGCGCAGGGCCTTGAGTATCTGGCTGTCCGTGAAGGCCCAGTGGTAGTTGCCGAGGCCGATGAACGACGAACCGTCCGCGTCGAAGAAGCTGGAGTACACGCTGCGTAGGGCCGGGTACACCAGGACGGCGGCGATGAGCAGCAGTGCGGGGGTGAGCCACAGCCACGGTCGCAGGCTGCGGGGGCGAGGCCCGGAAGGGGTGCCTCGCATGGTCAGCTCGCCCAGCGCCATCCAGCCGAACAACGCTACGGGGGCGAGGACCAGCCCTGCCAGCAGTGCTGGCAGGGTGCCGGACATGGACATCGTGTCGCGTCTCCTAGCTCTGGACCTAGCTCGTGGCCCCGGTACGGGTTTTCTCGATACCCGCGAGGATCGAGTTCAGGGAGCCGGGATTCTGGACGTAGGCCACGATCCCCTTGTAGAGGGCCATGACGACGGGGGCGGGCAGTTGGGAGACGGGTGACAGGCTCACGCTGTCGGCGGCCTTGTACTGCGCGGCCGACTTCTTGATCAGTGCGTTGGGGTAGGTGGCGGTGGTGACGTCCTGGTTGGCGACGACCCAGTGGCCGCTATCGGCCAGCAGCGACTGTGCCTCGGACGAGGCGTAGTACTTCATGAACGCGCGTACCTGGGGGGTGTCGTTGAAGGCGTACATCACGTGTCCGCTGACCAGCTGGCTCTTGGCATAGTCCTTGTTCACCGCAGGCCAGCCGAAGAAGTCGAGGTCGGTGACCGGCTTGACCTTGGCGTTGGCGGCGGTGATCAGGCCTCCGGCGTAGTTGCCCCAGCCCAGCATGGAGCACTTCTGCGGGCTGCTGAACATGCCGTTGCCGGCCTCGACGGTCGGGGTGTTCAGCGCGGCGGTGGCGCCGCCCTTGACCATCTTGGAGCTGGTGGCGATCTTGCCGAAGAGCTTGAAGGCGGAGGCGACCTCGGGGGAGGTGAAGGGCAGCTTGCCCTCCGCGAACTGCTTGAGCTTCTCCGGGCCGGACTCGTAGAGGAAGAGGTTGGAGATGAACTGGGCGCCCGAGACGCCGCTGGCGGCACCCGAGGCCAGGCCCATACACCAGGGCGCCGTGTCGCCCGACGACGCGGACTTCGCCCACTTCTGAAGGGCGGCCCAGTCGGCGGGCGCCTTGGGACCCTTGTAGGTCTTGGCGTTGTACCAGATCATGAAGTTGTCGACTTCGTTCCAGATCCCGTACAGCTTGCCGTCGACCGTGGCCGAGCTGAGCAGTGTGGGCGCGAAGTCGGACTTCAGCTTGCTCTGGTCCATGAAGGTGAGCGGAACCAGCTTGCCGGCCTTGGCGTAGGTCGCCAGCGAACCGGCGTTGGGAAGGTTCACCACGTCGGGAGCGTTGCCGGCGTCGACCCGGGTCTGGATCAGGGTGTTGGCGTCGGAGGAACCGGTGTAGTCGATGTCGATTCCGGTGGCATCCTCGAATGGCTTGAGCGTGGACTCGATGACCGCGCCCTCCGCCCCCGCGTTCACGCCGATCAGCGAGAGCTTGCCGCCGATCTTCTTGCCCCCGGCCGCAGTGAGCGCGGCGCTCTCGGCCTTCTGGGTCAGCGACTTCGAGGCGCTGGTCCCCGTGCTGGGTTCCTCGTTGTGGGCACAGCTGCTGAGCAGTGCGGCGGCCACCAGGACGGCGGCCGGCTTGGACGCTCTGACAGCCCAGCTCTTCTTCGTCACGGTTGCTCTCATGAGACTGCCTTCTCTTTCAGCTCCGGCCCTCGGAGGTCGAGGGCGTGGGCCAGCGTGGAGATGTAGCGTCGTGCCTCGGCCATGTCGGACACCGGGTCTGGCACGGGGGCGAGTTCCAGGAGCGTGTCGCCCTGGTAGCCGATGTCGGCCAGCAACCGGGTCCAGCCGAGCCAGTCGACGGCTCCGGCACCGACACGGCGGAAGTACTTGCGGTGGTCGGCGTGGATGGTCTCGTCGATCGGCAGGTGGACGGGTGAGCTGCCGATCGCGTCCTTGAAGTGGGCGAGCAGGAGCCGGTCGCGGTGCCGGTCCACGACATGGACCGGGTCGGCGCCGGACAGCTTGAGATGGCCGGTGTCGGCGCAGAGCCAGACGTACACCGGGTCGGTGAGCAGCATGAAGAGGTCGACGTCGTTGCTCAGGCAGAACATCGAGTGCGCCTCGTTGTGCAGGGCCACGCGTACGCCCTTGAGCAGCGTCCGGTGTCCCAGCCGGTTGAGGACGTCCGCCATCCGGCCCACGGTCGTGCGGTCGACGAAGAACGGGTCCGCGTCGTCCCAGCTGCGCCGCATGGGCAGGCTGACGACCATGATCTCCGCGCCGCAGGTGCGCAGGAAGTCGGCGTACTCGTCGGCCGAGGCCAGGATGCGCGGGATGTCGGTGTCCGGGATCTCTCCGTGGTAGCGGGCCAGGTCGACGAAGAAGCCGCTGACGACGCGTATGCCGCGCGCGGAGAGCGCCTCCGCGAAGGCGCGGGCGGAACCGTAGGCGCGTATCGCGCTGCGCCAGTCACCGGGCGGGAAGGTCAGTTCGATGGAGGTGATTCCGGCGGCCGTCACGGCGTCGAGGACCTTGTTCCAGAAGGTCGGCGGATCCGCGTCCGCCTTCGCGGCGACCTCGGCCGGAGTGCTCACGCCCCAGAACTCGGGGTGGAAGAACGCGACGAGGTCGATGCCGAACGCGCGCTGCTGCTGGGCTGTTGGCGTTGCCATGGGGGGGTGTTCTCCTCCGGTCCGGAAACTGTGCTGTGGGGTAACGGGGGGCGCTGCTACTCGACCGGTGCCGGGCGGGCACAGGTGCTGCGCAGGGCTATGACCGCGTTGTCCCGGCCCGATGCCTCGATGGCGTCGAGGATCTCGAAGACATGCAGACCGAGCTCGGCGCCGACCCGCAGCGGGCCGCCGGCCAGGGCGCCGGCCATGTCCCGTACTCCTCGGCCGCGCAGGAACTGGTCGGGCCCGGGGGCCGCCACCGGGGCGACGACGGGTTCGAGCACCTGCCAGTCGGGGTCCTCGTGGCGCTTGAGGGTGACGTCCCCGTCGTAGTTGAGGGGCCAGGGCAGCGAGAGGGTGCCCTCGGTGCCGTAGATCTCGGCGTGCGGAAGGTGATGGTCCCAGACCTCGAAGCTCATCATCACGGTGCCGAGCACGCCGGAGGCGAAACGCAGGACGGCGGTCGCATGCGTGTCGACGTTCACCGGGACGGTGTCCACGCGGCGCTGCGGCGAGGTGACGACGCGCTGGTCCGCGCCCCTGCGAGTGGCACCGTAGACATGGGTGACCGGGCCGAGGAGGCTGACCAGGCTGCCGATGTAGTACGGGCCGAGGTCGAGGAGCGGACCGCCGCCGGGGCCGAAGAAGGCCGTCGGGTCCGGGTGCCGGGTCTCCACCTTGCTGTGCGGGACGAACACCGTCACAGCGATGGGTTCGCCTATGCGCTTCCCGTCGATCGCGGCGCGGGCGGTCTGCGGTGCGCTCCCCAGGAAGGTGTCGGTGGCGGAGCCGAGCAGCCGGTCGTGCTTGTGGGCGAGGGCGAACAGGTCGAGGGCGTCCTCGACGGTGGTCGCGATCGGCTTCTCCACGTACACGTGCTTGCCGGCGGTGAGTGCCTGGGCCGTGGTCGCCGCGTGGAAGACCGGCGGGGTCAGGTTGACCACGAGATCGACCTCGCTGTCCGCGAGGAGTTCGTCCGGGGAGCCGGAGGCGGGGATGCCGAACTCCTCGGCGGCCTTCCGGGCGCGGTCGGTGTCGATGTCCGCGCACCGGACGATCCGGAGCTCGGGGTAGCGCCTCAGCCCGGGGACATACCGGCCGAGGACATCGCCGCAGCCGAGGATGCCGACACGAATGTCATCGATTTCTGTCACGCCTTCGCCTTCGTTCATCGCGTGGTGTGGGTGATGGGGATGGGGAGAGTGCGGCCAGTCCTGCGGAAGCGGCGGTGACAGCCGGGCCCGCCCGATCCTGCTACTCGGAGGCAGCGCACTTAATTGCTTGGACGCTATAAGGCCGGATACTTAATTGACTAGAGATAGAAGTTAATTCTATATTTGAAGCAAGTGCTCCATGGAAAGCCTCAGCAAGGGAGAATACGGATGGCGAGACCTCGCCCAGCGTCCGAGCGGGACTTCGAAGCCCTGAGTGAGCTGGTCGAGTTGGTGGGTTCGGGAAGAGCCACCAGCCGCGGCGAACTCGCGCGGGCGACCGGTGTCGCCGCCTCGACCATCACCCACCGGGTGGGCCTGCTGGTCGAGCACGGCCTGCTTGCCGAGTCGGGCAACGGCGAGTCGCGCGGCGGACGCCGTCCGGCGCTGCTCAGCCTCAACGCACAGGCCGGCGTCATCCTCTCCGCCGACATCGGGGCCACCCTCAGCCGCTTCGCGGTGACCGACCTGGGCGCGGACGTACTCGCCGAGACCAAGGCAGCCATGGACGTGAACGAGGGCCCGGAACGCCTCCTCGGCCTGGCCGTCGACAGCTTCCGGCAGCTGTTGGCCGGGCTGGGGCGCCCGCCGTCCGACGTCCGGGCAATCGGTGTCGGCGTCCCCGGCCCCGTCGAGCCCGGCAGCGGACGTGTCGTGCGTCCGCAGATGATGGCCGGCTGGGACGGCTGCCTGGTACCTGACCACTTCCGCGACTTCCCCGGCGTGCCCGTGGTCGCGGGCAACGACGCCAACCTCATGGCGCTCGGCGAGTACCGGGCCCGTGGCCGGGCCCACGACCACCTGCTCTTCGTCAAGGTCAGCACCGGCATCGGATGCGGCATCGTCAGCCACGGCACCATCCACTCCGGCACCAACAGTGCCGCCGGTGACATCGGCCATGTACGGCTCGCGGGGTACGACCACGTCCACTGCGCCTGCGGCAACACCGGCTGTGTCATGGCCGTCGCCTCCGGCGGCGCCATCGCCCACGCGCTGCGCGAACAGGGCCTGCCGACCCGCAACAGCTTCGACGTCGCCGAACTGGTCGCCGCCGGGAACATCGAGGCCCGCCAGGCGGTGCGGGCCGCCGCCCGGGAGGTCGGCGAAGTGGTGGCCACCATGGTGAGCTTCTACAACCCGGGGTGCATCGTGCTGGGCGGGATGTTCGCCCTGCTCTCCGAGGACCTGCTGACCGACATCCGCAGCGTCGTCTACGGCAGGGCGCTCTCGCTCGCCACGCACACCTTGCAGATCGAGCTCAGCAGGCTGGGAGAGCGTGCCGGGACGGTCGGCGGCGCTGTCATGGCCTCGCAGTACCTGCTGTCCCCTGCCGGGCTCGGCAACGTGCTGGCGGGAGAGCCATGGGTTCCGTCCCGGCTCGCTCCTTGACCCCCGGCCCGGCCAGGCCCGCCGATCACCTAAGGTCATGACTTCTCGCCGCTAAGATAAAAGGGGAGGTGGCCCAGGTGGCAAGGAAATCATCGGCTGACAGCACAGCGCGGGCGGACGCGGTGCAGTCCATCGTGGACCAGTGGCGCCGGGAGCGCCCCGACCTGGACACCTCCCCGCTCCAGGTCTTCGGGCGGCTGCACCGCGTCTTCCTCCGCTACCAGTCCGGCATCGGTGGCCCGGTCGAGAAGCACGGGCTGTCCCTGGCCGGCTTCGATGTCCTCACCGCCCTGCGTCGTGCGGGCAGCCCGTACCGCCTCACCGCCGGTGAGCTGGCGGCCAGCGGGTTGATCACCTCCGCCGGGGTCACCCTGCGTCTCGACCGGCTTGAGAAGGACGGCCTGATCGCGCGCGAGCGCGACCCGGAGGACCGGCGAGTGGTGTATTCGCGGTTGACCGATGAGGGCCTGAGGCGGATCGACGAACTCTTCGCCGAGCACCTGAGGAACGAGCGGGACATGCTGGGCGGACTGAGCCCGGCGGAGTGCCGTCAGCTGGCGGGGCTGCTGGGCAAGCTGGAGCGTTCACTGGAGGACGCGCAGGGGGCTGCCGTCGCCGAGTGACCGGCCCGGGGTCGACAACGTCCGGATACGATACGCGGCTTCCGCCGTAAGGAGAGCCGTCTCGGCGGCCCTGCCCGCACCCGGCCACCGGACCGCGGCCGGTTCAGTACCGGTGTGCCGTCGGCGACCGGCTCAGGTACCGCCGGACAGCACTGCGGTGCCACTGCCCGTCTGCGGTGGACACGGTGGCCACGCGGTAGCCGGTTGCGCCACCGCCGGCCCTGTCCTCGGGGTCGCCGACGAGAGTCCCGCCCGGCTCGAACGCGGTGGAGGTCGCTGGGGCGGTCGGCGCGACGACACCGCCGCCGCCTGCGAGGAGCGCGGCAGCGACCGTCGCGTCGGAGAAAGGCGCGAACGCCCGCCGTTCAGGCC
>NZ_JBHYVB010000201.1:16598-20836 GCF_042750115.1 Streptomyces sp. NPDC059455 | reverse complement strand
TGCGCCCCGAAGGGGCGCGGGGAACTGCGCGACCAGCCACGACGCGGCCGCGGATGAACGACCGCACCTCGCGCCACTTCCCGCGGAGCGCTTAGCCGGTGGCGCAGGCGCCGCCGTTGAGAGTGAAGGCGGTCGGCGCGGCGTTGGTGGCGCCCTTACCCGCGGTGAAGCCGAGGGTGACCGAGCCACGGGCGGGGATGGTGGCGGTGTACGAGGCGGGGGTGATGGTCACCGCGGCGCCATTCTGCCGCGGCGTGCCTCCCCACATGTTGGTGATGGTCTGGCCGTTGGCGAAGCTGAACCCCAGCGTCCAGCCGGTGAGGGCGGCGGTGCCGGTGTTACGGATGGTGATCTCGCCCTGGAAGCCACCGCCCCATTCGTTGGCCACCCGGTAGCCGACCGAGCAGCCGGTGCCGGAGCCGCCGCCGTAGATGGTGGCCTCGCGGGAGGTCTCGGCGATGCCGTCGGGGCCGTTGAAGACGCGCTTGCCCCAGTCGGTGAGCCTGGCCGGGTCGAAGTCGGTGGCCAGGTCGAGGATGGGATCGGTGTTGCCGCTCCAGGACCAGGCCAGATAGCCCAGCTTCAGCCGCTGGGCGGTGGCCATCATGGTGTTCTCGTCCGGATCGCCCCACTGGTCGGCGGGGCCGCCGAACTCACCGATGAGGATGGGCAGTTTGGCGCTCACGAAGGCGTTCAGATAGTCGGTGATCTCCTGCGCCGTGTCATAGACGCTGTACATATGGATCGAGAAGATCAGGTTGCCGGTGGAGTCGGCTTCGTAGACGGTCCGCGCGTTGGCGCGCATCACGTTCTGCAGGTCCTGCCCCCAGTTGGGGGCGTCCACCATGATGGTGTGCTGGAACCCGGCGTTGCGCAGCTTCTGGACGGCGGCGACGGTGGGGGCGGTCCAGCCGGCCGGGTCGGTGTTGCCCCAACGTAGTTCTCCTGGCCGGCGAGCACGCTCTTGAGGCCGATCCAGTAGTCGGCCGCCTGGTCGAGCGTGGCGGCCGCGGCATCCTCGCCGTAGCCGGTGGTGTCGTGCACTTCCAGTACGCAGATGAGCCGGTTGGCCTTGCACTGGGCGATGATGGCGGCCACGTCCTCGGGGCTGTTCCTGGTCCAGCGGTGGCCGTTGGAGAGGACGACCCGGACGGTGTTGGCGCCCAGGGCCTTGATGTCGGCCAGCGACTGCGTCTCGCCCGGATACCAGGTGTGGGCGTGGTTGACACCGCGCATGACGAAGTCGTTGCCGTTGCCCTCCAGCAGGCGGCCGTCGCTGATGTGCAGGCCCGCGGCCACGGGGGCCTGCGGACGGGCCGGCTCGGCATGGGCGGTCCGACCGAGACCCGCGATCCCGAAGAGGCTGACCAAGAGGGCCAGTAAGGCGGCCAGGATCTCTTCCGTCTCATCATGACTCCAAGGAGTGAGCGCGTGATGGCGTCCGTACGATGGGCGTAGGGTGGCTTTGGGAGCGCTCCCATCCATTGCATCGGGCCCAGGAGACGTCAAGACCTCAGGGGAAGACCGACAACCGGAATGCGGACCGGGCGTGCCGAGGTTGAGCCGGGCATGAGCGATTCATCCGACGATGCCGCTTTCTCTCCGGCCGAGCGAGAAGCCATCCGCGAACGGCTGGCCCACGAGCGCGCCGAAACCGGCACGCGGATCGCCGCCCTGAACCGTGAGTTCGACGCGATCGTCGCGTCGAACGCCCTGGTGGCGGTGGATGACGAGCACGATCCGGAGGGGTCGAGCACCGCCTTCGAGCGAGCCCATGTCGCCGCCTTGCTGGCCCAGGCCCGCGATCATCTGGCCGCCCTGGACGAGGCGCTGGAACGGCTGGACCGCGACGGCTACGGGCGGTGCGATGTGTGCGGCGAGCCGATCCCGGCGGAACGACTCGAGGCGCGCCCCACGGCGACCACCTGCGTACGCTGCGCGACCGCCCGCCCCCGCTGAGCGGCTCGGCGCCGAGCGGAGGGGCGCTTGGTGGGCGGCCGCCCTTCGGCGAGGGAGGCCGCGACCCCAGGGAGGCCGCGGCCCAGTCGCGCCCGTTTCAGGTCGCGGACCAGCTGTCGGGCTGCGAGCCGTCGGTGTCGGTGAATCCGTACTCCCTGGCGAGCTCGGCGGAGCTCACCGATCGCTGGTTCCACCTCGCCCGGCCGGGGTCGGCGGCCAGGGCGGCGATGGCGCGGCCGACGTAGCGCGGTGACTCGGAGGACGCGAAGGTCTCGGGGGCGGTCGGGCGGCCCTCGCCACGGTCCGGGAGCAACGCGTCGCGCCAGTTGCCCTCGCCGACCCCGTACGCGTCCAGCATCATCTCCGAGCGCAGCCACCCCGGTGTGATGGCGACGGCCGTCGCCCCGTGCGGCGCCAGCTCATGGCCCTGGGAGAAGGCCAGCCGGTTCACGGCGGTCTTCACCAGGTCGTAGAAGACCGAGATGCGGTATCGCTCGGCGTTGTACGCGGCGGTGCCGTCGGTCATCTCCACGAGCAGCCCACCCGGTTTGCCGATCAGCAGTGGCAGCAGGTGGTGCGAGGTGATCAGATGGGTGTCCAGCCCGAGCCGGAGGATGCGCAGTCCGTCCTCGAGGCCGTGCTCCCAGATCGGGGTGTTCCAGTCGGCGGGCCCGCCCTTGAGCCGCTCGGCGCCCCAGATGTCGTTGACGAGCACATCAATGCCACCGTGATCGTGGCGGATGCGCTCGGCCAGCCGCCCGACCTGCCCGGAGTCGAGGTGGTCGGTCCGTACGGCGATACCGGTGCCACCGAGCCGTGTGACGAGCTCGGCCGTCTCCTCGATCGTCTCCGGCCGGTCGTAATCCGACCCGCCCCTGCCCGACACACTGCTGCGTCCGGTGCAGATGACGGTCGCTCCGGCCTCGCCCAGCGCGGCCGCGATACCGCGCCCGGCGCCACGGGTCGCCCCGGCCACCACGGCGACACGTCCGCGCAGCGCATCGTGATCGAGTGTCCGGTTCACACCCTGAGTGTGGCAGACCGAGGATCAGTGGGCGCGCGCTCCGGGCCGCAGGTGGCTGCCCCGGATCCGCCATCCGGTCAACAGCGCTGGTCCGGACACTAGTTGTTCCCCAAAGGCACCGCGTGTCCGCCGCCCCGAAGCATGGCCAATTTTCGCCTGGTGAGACGATGCGCTCGCCCGAAACACACCTCAACAAGCGAAACGGAGGGCGAATGCATAAACGTCGTGGAACCGTGACCCGCCGCTGGAGAGTCGCGGCGGTCGCGTCCACGGTGGCCGTAGCGATCGCGGTCCCGGTGGCGATGGCCCAGGCTTCGGCCGAACCGCCACCGGAGGTCAGCGCCAAGGGCGCGTACCTGCTCGACACCGGTTCCAACAAGGAGCTGATGGCCAAGGACGCCGACACCAAGCGTCCGATGGCGAGCACCACAAAGATCATGACTGCCCTCGTGGTGCTCGAGACCCGAGGCCTGGACCTCAACAAGCAGGTCACCATCAAGCAGGAGTACCGCGACTATGTGACCAAGTCCGGTGCCAGCACGGCGGACCTCCAGACCGGTGACAAACTCACCGTCAACCAGCTGCTGTACGGGTTGATGCTGCCGTCCGGCTGCGACGCGGCGATGGCGCTGGCCGACACGTTCGGCACCGGCGACACCACCGCCGAGCGGACCAAGTCGTTCATCTCCAAGATGAACGCCAAGGCGCAGGACTTGGGGCTGACCAACACCAAGTACGACTCCTTCGACGGTGTCTCGGCCGACGCCGACAACTACTCGACGCCCCATGACCTGGCCCAGCTGACCCGGCGCGCCATGGACAACGCGACGTTCGACACGGTTGTCAAGTCGGTGTCCACCAAGCAGGAGGCACCGGCGGCCAACGGCAACACCCGGTACTACTCCTGGGACAACACCAACCAGTTGCTGGGTTCGTACCAGGGCGCGATCGGCGTCAAGACCGGGACCACCACCCCCGCCGGCCCCTGCCTGGTGTTCGCCGCCAAGCGCGGCGACAAGACGGTCGTGGGAGTCATCCTCAACGACGCGGACCGCTACCCGGACGCGAAGAAGATGCTCGACTGGACGTACGACACCACCACCGAGGTGAAGTGGCGCCAGCTGCCCAAGGACGCTCAGCGGGACTGATCCACAAGCCCCGTGGGGCGACAGCGCGGTGGGGCCCGCGCCGGCCGGGCGGCCCGGGGGCCGGGGGGGCGGGGGCGGGCCGCGCCCCACGAGAGGTAGGACGCCCC
>NZ_JBHYVB010000201.1:0-16588 GCF_042750115.1 Streptomyces sp. NPDC059455 | reverse complement strand
ACGCGCCCAGACCCCCTCCGGGGGGATAACACACCACCCCGGGGGCGCACACGCGGGGGGCCCCGGGCCTCCTTGTCCCGGGGGGGGCCACCGGTGCTCGGGGCAGGAGCCCGGCACATATGAGCGACGTACCCCGATCGGGTGATGTAGCGGGTACACACATCACAGGAGCCCGGCGCGGCCGAAGAATGACCGCGGGTCAGGCGGCGTGCAAAGGGGGAGTTCCGCGATGACGATGCCCGCGGGTGGGGAGATCACGGTCGACTGGGTCCATATCAGGGACACCGTCCAGGTCAATGACGCACTACTCGCCGAGATCAGGGCCGAGCTCACACAGCTGCCGCCCGAGGCGCGGCTGGCGCTGATCGCGCGCGAGGTGGTCCACGATCCCCAGTACGTCCTCACCGGGCTCGTGGGCCACCCCCTCGTCGTGGTCGCCGAGACCTACCGTGGCAACGGCGGCGCGCTGGACAGCGGCGGCGCGCCCGGTGCCGCGGGTGCGTACGGCGCCACCGGCGCGTCCGGTGTCGGCTACAACGGCATGGACGGCGGCCCCGGCGGACCGGGTGGCACCGGAGGCGCGGGCGGCGCCGCCACCCCTGTCACGGTGCTCGCGCACACCATCGCCGACCTGCGGATCGCCGCGCGCGGCGGCCAGGGCGGTCAGGGTGGTACGGGCGGGCTCGGCGGTCGCGGGAAGGACGGCGCCCGCCCGCCCAACCGGCCGGACCCGCCCGACTCCATCCCGGGCGGCAACGGCGGCCCCGGCGGACCGGGTGGCACCGGGGGCGCCGGCGGCCCGGCCGCGGAGATCGTGGTCGAGACGGTCGCGTACTCGGGCCTGTCGCTCGACGGGGCGGGCGGAGCGCCCGGCGCGGCCGGGTCCGGCGGCAGGGGCGGCACCGGAGGCAGGCACGGCGGCGAGAACGGGCCCGGTGGACCACCGGGCACCACCGGGTCCACGGCCGGTCCGGGGGTGGAGCCGAGGCTCCTGGTGCACTCCGACGCCGACTGGTGGGGCGTGGTGCGGCCGCGCCTGGGCGGGCGCGCTGCGGAGTGGGCCCACTACCGGACGACAGTGGGCGAGTTTCTCTTCCGCTCCTACGCCCCGGGGCTGCCGGAGCGGAGCGGCCACCGCGACAGAGCGGCCCATGAGTTCGACCGGGCCCTCGCGCTCGACCCGGGGCAGGAGCGGGCCGCCGAGCTGTCGCGGTACATCGCGACCAACCTCTCGCCGATCGGCCAGCCGTACAACCTCGACCTCATGCCGGACTTCCCGAACTTCGAGGACGTGGTCGTCGACTACGACGCGATCGTGCACGGCCGCTTCACCGACGCCATGAATCTGCTGCTCTCCGTCCTCAGCACCGGCCAGAAGCGTGAGCTGCTGAAGACCGACATGGAGCAGCTGGCCGGTATGCGCGATGTGCTGGTCCTGGAGGAGAAGGCGGCGGGGCTGGCGCTGGAGGGGGTCGAGGGCCGGCAGAAGATCATCAACCAGCAGATCGAGGAGGTCAACCAGCAGATCCAGCAGGTCCGCGAGGAGATGACCCGGCAGCGCATGCAGTTTCCGCCGGGCAACGACCTCGGTCCGCTGGTGGGCGCCGCCATCGCGGTGGCCGCCGCCGCGTCCGCGATCGTCTCCGCCGGTGCCACCGCCGTGGCGTTCGTCGCCGCGGCCGAGGCGATCGCCACCTCCAGCGCCTCGTTCGAGGGGTTCGACACCGCCACCGGCCGGTACGGCGAGGGCGCCTATCTCATCAACTACATCGACTGGTCCAACCCCACCAGTCCCAAGCCCAAGCCGGAAGCCGCCAAGGTGATGGGCGGGCTGAGCGATCTCGTCAAGAAAAGCGCGAAGTTCATCGAGGCCGGGCGGACCATCGCGGAGCTGGCCGCCACCACGATCGACGGCAAGCTGGAGAGCAGGGAGCGGGATCTGGTGGCCCGCCACCTCGACCTGGTCCGGCAGCTCGGCGTGCAGATCCTGGAAGTCCAGCAGAAGCAGCTGCTCAAGCGGGCGGCCGAGGCCAAGATCGCCCGAAATGAGGCCGACCTCGAGGCGATGCGGAGGCTCGACGGGGACTGGGCCTCCGACATCACCGTGCTCAGCGCGACCGCCCGCCGCCTAGTCACCCAGACCCAGTTCTATGTCGACGTCCTCATCCGGTACTCGTTCTACGCACACCGGGCGCTGGACATCTTCACCTTCGGCAACGAGGCCCCGGCCTACAGCTTCGACTGGGGCCATCTGCACCCGGACGAGGTCGAGAACGCCTATCAGCCGCTTGCCCGGGGCGATGCGAGCCGGGTGCCCGGCCTGTTCGACCGTTACCACCAGTCGTGGAACGCGATGCTCAAACTGGAGCCCCTGCGTACCAGGTACATGGAGTACAAGGCGCTTCTCGACCACACGGTGCGCTTTGTGAACATCACCGCGCCCGAGGTGCTGACCGCGCTGCGGACCACCGGGCAGGCGACGTTCACCGTCTCCCTCGACGGTTTCCCGGCCGCCTTCTCGGAATTCAAGATCGACCGAGTTCATCTGGGCCTGGTCGGGGCCACCGCCGAGACACCGGCCGTCGTCCTGTTCCTCCAGCACGGAGGCGCGGCCGTGAACCGGCGGCGGAGCGGGACGGAGGAGCGTCCGAGCGGGCGCCCCCTGACCGCCACCGTGGAGGCCACGTTCGACAGGAGCGACCCGACCGACCCCGCGGACCCCCGGCCGTCCTACTGGGGCCGCAGCCCCGCCACGACCTGGACGGTCACCGTCGAGCCGACATCGGCGCGGGAGGGCGGCCTGAAGCTGGACCGGCTGAGCGGGCTCCAACTCACCATCTGGTACTGGTACTTCACCGCGCCCGCCGCCACGGCGCAGCCCGTCGCGCCCATGCCGGTGCGGGCCGACTACGACGGGGACGGCGTGGCCGACGAGGCCACCTGGTCGTCCGCCGAGGGCTCCTGGCAGATCCGGCCGTCGTCCGGCGCCGCGCCGCGCTCACTGCCCTGGGGACGGCCCGGCGACATCCCCGTACCGGCCGACTACGACGGCGACGGCAAGGCCGAACTGGCCGTGTTCCGGCCGGACAACCACAAGCTCTACACCACCCGGGCGGACGGCGGCCCCGCCGCGGTCCACTACTGGCGGACCGCCGACTACGTCCCCCGGCCCACCGACCTGGCTCGTATGAACCTGCTCGCGAACACGTTCCGGCAGCGCGCCGCCGTGCTGACGAACGCCGGTCGCCACGCCGAGGCCGTCGAGGTCCAGTTCCAGGCCCGCGACGCGTATCTCCAGCTCGCCACGGTGTCCGCCCCGGCCCGCCGGGACGTGGCCCAGACGCTGGTCATCCTCGGGATGTATCTGTCCCGGGTCGGGCGCCATGACGAGGCGATCACGATCGGCCAGGAGGGCGTCGCCGAGTACCAGGCCATCGGGGACGAGGAGCACGTGGCATGGGCGCTGGGAAACCTGGCCGCCCGGTTCTACGAGGCCGGCCGCCCGGAGGAGGCCGCGGAGGCGCAGCGGCGTGCGGTGGCCGCCTACCGGGTCCTGGCCGCCGCCAACCCCGCCTTCGAGACGGCGATGGCGAAGACGCTGGTGTTCCTGGGGATGTATCTCCAGCACGCGGGCCGCCACGAGGAGGCGGTGACCGCCGGACGCGACGCGGTGGCGGTCTACCGCCGCCGCGCGGATCTGCCCGATCTGGCCTGGGCGCTGGGCAATCTGGGCGCCCTGTTGCAGTCCGCGGGCCGACCCGGCGCGGGCGCCGACGCATGGCGGGAGGCGCGCGAGATCTACCAGCGGCTCGACGCCACCGTGCCCGGCACCTACCGCCCGCTGCTGGCCATGGCCGCGTACCGGCAGGCGGCGCTGCTGGTGGCGGACGGGCGCCGCGAGGAGGCCCTGGCCGCGGCCGAGCAGTCGGTGGCGCTGTACGAGGAGCTCGGCGCGGCCAGCCCCGGCAAGTACCTCGCCGAGACCGAGGCGGCCAGGAAGCTGAGGGACTCGCTGCGGCCCGGATGAGGGCGGTCCCGGATGAGGCGGTCAGGGATCCGACACCTTGTCTCAAACCCACGTTTCCCGGGAGTACGGACGCGGAGGCGGGGAAAGCGATGATCGGGAGAGCCGAGGGTCAGGGGCGGGCGCACCGCAGCGAACGGGTGCCCGCCCCTGAAGGTGTCCGACGCTCTTGACGCCTGCGGCGCGCCGCTCCCCTCTCCGCCCCTTCCCGTTACCAAGGGCTTCGCCCCTGGGCCCCGGAGTCCGGGGCGGAGCCCCGCAACGCGGCGGAGCCGCATATCGGAGCCGCATACCGATGCCGCGGGAAGGGGCGGGGAGGGGCAGAGATCCGCCGGACACCCCGTAGCAGTCCTCATGCCGCCGCCAGTCTCTGTACCGGGCCTCGAGCGCAACTCGGCAGTCTGGGAGGACAGTTGGGGCAGCGGCCCCGCCGTCCTCGAACGGAGTCGACCATGGCCTTCACCCTCGACCCTGAGCTCGCCGCGGTTCTCCAGGCCCTCGCCGAACAGAGCGACCCCACTCCCCCGCCCGAGCGCGACGACTGGCGGACGCTGCG
The DNA here is from genome assembly GCF_042750115.1 of Streptomyces sp. NPDC059455. Classification (NCBI taxonomy): domain Bacteria; kingdom Bacillati; phylum Actinomycetota; class Actinomycetes; order Kitasatosporales; family Streptomycetaceae; genus Streptomyces; species Streptomyces sp. NPDC059455. Next base: position 12,008 of record NZ_JBHYVB010000201.1, on the reverse strand, counting down.
CGCCAGGGGCACGGCCTCGATGCGGTGGATGGCCTCACTGCTCCCGGCGTACCCGTCCGGCTATCCGCTGGTGAAGGCGTCCTCGCACAAGGTGCGGTCCGCGGACGGGGCGGAGATCCTCGTCCGCTGGTACGAGAAGGCCGAGTCCGCGCCGGGTTCCGCGGTTGTCTACGCCCATGGCGGAGGGATGATCGCCGGAAGTGTCGATCTCTACGACTCCGTGGTGGCCGGGTATGTCCAGGCCACCGGGGTGCCGTTCGTCTCCGTGGACTACCGTCTGGCCCCCGACGCTGCCACCGGCACCGGCCCCGTGGAGGATGTGTTCGCCGCGCTGACCTGGCTGGGCGACCAGGCGCCCAAGCTGAGGGTCGATCCCCGCCGCATCGCCGTCATGGGCGACAGCGCCGGGGGCGGGCTCGCCGCCGGAGTGGCGGTCCTCGCCCGTGACCGGGGCGTTCCGCTCGCCCGCCAGGCCCTGCTGTATCCCATGCTGGACGACCGCACGCTCGCCCCGGATCCCCGGCTGACCCCGTATGTGGCCTGGACCTGGGACGACAACTGGACCGGCTGGCATGCCCTGCTGGGTGCGGCGTTCGGCACCGACGATGTCCCGCCGCAGGTGGCGCCCGCGCGTGTCGCCACCGTCGAGGGCCTGGCACCGGCCTATGTCGAGGTCGGAGAGCTCGACATCTTCCGCGCCGAGGCCGTCGCCTACGCCCAGCGGCTCGCCGACGCCGACGTCCCCATCGAACTGCATCTGCACAGCGGGGCCATCCATGAGTACGACCGCCTCGCCCCCGCCTCCCGGCTCGCCCGCCGCGCCATGGAGGACCGCGGGCGGGTGATCTCCTCGCTGTAAGAGCCCGTCATGAGAGGGTCCGTCATGAGCCGGTGCGGGGATCCGGCACCACCGCTCGTCCACCCGCGCCCATGGCGTTGGTCCGCCGGGCCGCGGCGCTCTCGCGCAGCGAATCGAGGAACGCCCCGGCGGCGGGGGTGAGGGCGTGGTCGGCCATGCGCACGAGCAGGATCCGGCGCACCGGCGCGGGCGGCCGCAGGGGCAGCACGCTGACGCCGGGGCGAATGCCCTCCAGGGCCAGGGTCGGGGCCAGCGCCACGCCCAGACCGGCGGCCACCAGGCCTTGCGCCTCCTGGTAGTCGTGTGCCTCATAGGCGATCTGCGGCTCGAAGCCGACCGCCCGGCAGCTGCGCACCAGGGCCTCGGCCACCGGATGGCGGTCGGCACGGGTGATCCACGAATCGTCGGCGAGATCGGCGAGCGTGGCGTCGGTGCGGGTGGCCAGCGGGTGGCGGTCACCGACCAGGAGGGCGGGCGGATCGTCGAGGAGCGGGGTGATGTCCACGTCCTCGCGGTCGATCCGGCACCAGTCGTAGTCCCACATCAGCGACATCTCGATCTCCCGGCTCTCCAGCATCGACCACAGGCCCGCGATACGGGCGCTGCGCACGGTCAGCCGTACGTCCGGGTGGGTGTCGCGGAAGGCGATGACGGCGGGCGGCAGCAGCGAGGCGCCAACGGTGGGGAAGGTGCCGATGCGCAGAGTGCCCGCGCGGAGTCCCGCGAAGTCGGCGAGCTCACTCTCCGCGGCCTTCAGCTCACGGGCGATCCGCTCCCCCCGGTCGGCGAGGGCGCGCCCGGCGTCGGTGAGGGTGACACCCCGTGCGTGGCGGTCCAGCAGCGGCTGGCCGGCCTCCGTCTCCAGTCGGCTGATCTGCTGTGACACCGCTGATGGCGTGTAGTTCAGGGCGCGGGCGGTGGCCGTCACGGAGCCGCGCCGGGCCACCTCGGCGAAGAGCAGAATGCGCCGGACGTCCAGCACGGCATCACCTCAAGCGTTCAGTTCTGCTTAATACCCCTGCAGATTTCCGAGATTGTACTTCACGCTGCCGTAACACACCGTAGATGCCACCGCCCGCGGAGGAGCCGTCGGCGGGGTGTCGATTCCACGGCCATGGGGAGTCCGTTGTGTTGCGTCTGCAGGGCGAGATGATCCGCGGGGGTACCAGCAAGTGCTGGATCTTCGACCATCACGATGTGGTGGCCACCGGAGTGGATGCCGACACCCTGCTGCTCGCCGCCTTCAACGCGGCCGACCCCCGCCAGATCGATGGCGTCGGCGGCGCCTCCTCCACCACCTCCAAGGCCGCGATCGTCCAGACGTCGGAGATGGCGGGCGTCGATGTCTCCTACTCCTTCGCGCAGGTGGGCATCGGCGATGAGCGGGTGGAGTGGACCAGCAACTGCGGCAACTGCGCCACCGCGGTCGCGCTGTACGCCGTCCACCGCGGTCTGGTGCCGATCACCTCGGACACCACCACCGTCCGCATGCTCAATGTGAACACCGGGGCCCGCCTCACCGGCACCATCCCCACCCCCGGCCTGTCCGCGCCCGACGAGGGCACCGCCGTGGTGCCCGGCACCGACGCGCTCGGGGTGCCGGTGCTGCTGGGGTTCCAGGACCCGGCGGGTTCGACCACCGGCCGCGCCCTGCCCACCGGCCGCCCCCTGGACACCCTGACCGGGCCGGACGGCCCCGTCGAAGCCTCGCTCGTGGACGCGGGCGCGCCCGCCGCGCTCTTCGACGCCAAGGCGTTCGGCCTCGACGGCTCCGAGTCCCTGGCCGCGTTCGCCGCCGTGGTGCCCGCGCTCACCGTGCTGCGCCGCAAGGCGGCGCTCGCGATGGGGCTGGTCCGCGAGGACGCCCCGGTCAGCCATGCGGTGCCCAAGGTCGGTGTCGTCGGCGGCCCCGTAACATATCGCACCACTCACGGCCCGCGGGTCACTCAGGACCAGTACGACGTGGCCGTGCGCATGGTCTCCATGCACGCCCCGCATCCGGCGATCGGCCTCACCTCCGCCGTCGCCCTGGCCACGGCCGCCGCGACCCCCGGCACCCTCGCCCACCGCGTCACCCGGCAGACCGCCGACGGCACGCTGCGGCTGGGCACCCCCGCGGGCGTCATCACCGCCCGAGCCGTCCCCGCACCGGACGGCGCGTCCCCCACGGTGCTCCTGCACCGCGCCGCCCGGCGCATCGCCCGAGCCGAACTTCTCGTTCCCGTCCCGGAAGGACGCCCCGTATGAGCCGCAACGCCGCAGCGCCGGGCACCGTCGCCGCCCCCGACCGACCCGGCCGCATCCGCCTGCTGCTGTCCCGCCTCTATGTCCAGTGCCTGCTCGCGGTCCTCGCCGGGGTCGTCGTCGGTTCACTGTGGCCCTCCTTCGGGGCGGAGCTGAAACCGCTGGGAGACGGTTTCGTCGCGCTGGTGCGGATGATGATCGCGCCGATCATCTTCTGTACGGTCGTCCACGGCATCGCCGCCATGAGCGACCGCAGAACGGTCGGCCGGGTGAGCCTCAAGGCCCTGGTCTACTTCGAGATCCTGACCACCATCGCCCTGGTCCTCGGCCTGGTCGTGGTCCACGTCGTACGGCCCGGCAGCGGACTGCACGTCGATGTCTCCACCCTCAACACCGACAGCCTCCCGGCCGAGGCGACCCAGGCCCATGAGAGCTTCACGGACTTCGTCCTCAGCACCATCCCGGACACCCTCGTCTCCGCGCTGACCGGCGAGGAGATCCTGCCGGTGCTGCTCGTGGCGGTCCTGTTCGGCTTCGGCCTGCAGGCCAGTGGCGAGGCCGGGGCGAGCATCGCCGCGGGCGTCGAGAAGCTCTCCACGGTGCTGTTCCGGCTCATCCGCTGGATCATGCGGCTGGCCCCCATCGGCGCCTTCGGCTCGATGGCCTTCACCATCGGCAACTACGGCCTGGGCACCCTGCGCCATCTGGCGCTGCTGGTCGGCTCGTTCTGGCTGACCGCCCTCTTCTTCGTCCTGGTGGTCCTCGGCTCGGTGATGCGCCTGGGCGGCCTGCGCCTGCTGCCGTTCCTCCGCTACATCAAGGAGGAGCTGCTGATCGTGCTCGGCACCTCGTCCACCGAACCGGTGCTGCCGCGCATGATGGCCAAGCTGGAGCACGCGGGCGCCTCGAAACCGGTCGTGGGCATCACGCTGCCCGCCGGGTACTCCTTCAACCTCGACGGAACCGCCATCTACCTCACCATGGGGTCGGTGTTCCTCGCCCAGGCCGTGGGGGTGGACCTCAGCCTCTCCCAGCAGCTGACCATGCTCGCCGTCATGCTGCTCACCTCCAAGGGCGCGGCGGGGGTGACCGGTTCGGGCTTCGTCGCCCTGGCCGCCACGCTCAGCGCCGTCCCCCATGTCCCGGTGGCGGCCCTCGCGCTGATCTTCGGCATCGACCGGTTCATGTCCGAGGCGCGGGCGCTGACCAGCCTGGTGGGCAATGGTGTCGCCACGCTGGCAGTGGCCCGCTGGGAGGGGCAGCTGGACGAGGCCCGGGTCCGGGCGGTGCTCCGGGGTGACCTGCCCTTCAACCCCGATGACACGGCCACCGACGGCCTCGTTCCCGAGGAGCCCGCGGGATCGCCCCGCGAACCCGTCCCCGCCATCGGCTGACCACGCCGCCACCTGTCGAACCGCCCGGGCCGAAGCGTAACCGTGGGCCCCGGGGGGGGGTGTGGGGCCCCGGGGGGTGGTTTTTGGGGGCCACCCGGAGGGGGTCGTCGAGGGAGCCCACGGGCACGACACCAACACAGCCCCACACCACCCCCCCCCCCCCGCGGCGCCCCGGGGGCGCGCCCCCCCCCCCGCCCCCCTCCCCCCCCCGCCCCCCCCGGGGGCGTCGGTTGTCGGCCCGCCGTTTTCCGTTGCACGGGGGTAAACCCAGCAGTGCCATATGTGCAATTGCCGTCATGGACGAGGGTGCCTACGGTCGAGACACAGACGGCGAAGCGCGCGCCAAGCCTCCTCCTCTTTCACCCTCACGGGAGCACTCATGTCCACTTCCACCGGCACCACCACCTCCGGAACCGGTCTCGACGCCGCGTTGCTCACCCGGGTCACCGAGGCCATACGTACCGCCGGCGACCTGCTGCGGGATCGCTACACCCCACACGCCCGCGGGGTGGAGCTCGACGAGATCGTCACGGAGATCCACGCCAACGACGACGCGGTGCTCGACGTCCTGAAGGGGCCGCTGATGGCCGCCAGGCCTGGCGCGCGCTGGGCCGAGGACGAGCTGGAGGGCGGCGCGCTGCCGCCGGGCGAGTGGTGGATCGTCGACCCGGCCGAAGGCAACATCAACCATGTGCACGGCATGTCCGACTGGGCCGTGACCGCCACCCTCGTCCGCGACAACCACCCGGTGCTCACCGTCGTCCACCTTCCGCTGACCGGCGACTGGTACACCGCGGTGGCCGGTCAAGGAGCCCAGCTGAACGGCGCGCCCCTGCGGGTGTCGGCCAAGACGGACCTGGGCGCGGCCCTGGTCGGCACGGGCCAGGCCCGGCCGGGCGAGGACGAGCACACCTTCCACCGGATCGGCACGTCGGTCACCCGGATGCTGATCCACGGCCTCGTCGTCCGGGTCTCCGTGCCCGCCACCCTCCAGCTGATCCACGTGGCCGCCGGACGCATGGACGCGTTCTGGCAGTTCTCCGATGTGCGCTCGGGTCTGGTGGCCGGCGCGCTGCTGGCCGCCGAGGCCGGTGGCACCGTCACCGACACCCGGGGCAATCCCTGGGACCTGGCCAGCCGTGACTTCCTGGCCACCGCCCCCGGCATCCACGCCGAGGCCGTCTCCGTCCTGTCGCCCATCGACTGACCGCCCGCTGTCGCCCATCGCCTGACCACCCACACCCCCCGCAAGGAGTTCATCCGCATGACCAGCATCGGCATCCTCGGCACCGGACGCGTCGGCAGCGGCCTCGCCCGCGCGCTCGCCACCGCCGGCCACCAGATCACCCTCGGCCACCGGCAGCCGCCCCAGGAGACCCCGGCCGACGAGACCGGCGCCGTACCGGAGATGCGCCACGCCGACCAGCGCACCACCGCGGCCACCACCGACATCGTCATCAACGCCACACCGGGCGACACCGCCCTGGAACGCCTCTCCGCCCTGCACACCGAGCTGGCGGGCAAGATCCTCATCGACATCTCCAACGCCACCCTGCACACGCCCGACGGGCTCCCCTCGGACCTGTGCTATCCCGGCAGCAGCCTGGCCGAGCGGCTCCAGCGGGCCCTGCCCGCGACCCGGGTGGTCAAGACCCTCAACACCATGCTCTTCCCGGTCATGACCGCCCCCGCCGAGCTGTCCACCCCGCCCACCGTCTATCTCTCCGGCGACGACGCGGACGCCAAGGCCATCACCGCGGGCCTCCTCGCCGACCTCGGCTGGAAGCCCGAGTGGATCGAGGATCTCGGCGACATCACCACCGCCCGTGCCACCGAAGCCCTCGTGCTGCTGGTTCCCCATGTGCTGCGCCGCCATGGATTCCGGCCGTTCGCCGTCTCCCTGGCCCGCTGACCGCCCCATCCCTCCGGCACCGCGGGGACGTGTCGTACCACACGCCATGAAACATACCCTTGCGCATCGATAGAACCTGAGGCCAGCATCGATCGTCTTCTCTTCCGAACAGCCGCCGGACGAAGGACGCGCATGACAGGCAGAGACGGGGAGACCACGGGGAGCGCTACCACGGAACGGACGGACGCGGGGCGGCAGCGCAATGGGCGCCGCCCGCTGCGGATCGCTCTGGTGATCGTGGTGTCGTTCCTCGTGCTGCTCGGCGGCGGAGTGGGCTGGCTCTACTTCAAGCTGAACGGGAACATCACCACCTTCGGGTCGGACGGCCTCTCCGACAACCGGCCGGAGGGGAACGCCGCCGGTCAGAACGTGCTGGTCATCGGCTCGGACACCCGGTCGGGCGACAACAGCAAGCTGGGCGGCGGCACCGGAGACGTGGGCCGTTCGGACACCGCCTTGCTGCTGCATGTCTACGCCGATGGCAAGCACGCGGTCGGGGTGTCGATACCCCGCGACACCCTGGTCGACATCCCGCCGTGCCGGCTGCCGGACGGCAAATGGACGAGGACCCAACGGAACGCCATGTTCAACTCGGCGTTCTCCGTAGGCGAGACCGCCCAGGGCAACCCGGCCTGCACCCAGAACACCGTCGAGAAGCTGACCGGGCTGCGCATGGACCACACCGTGGTCATCGACTTCGAGGGCTTCTCCCGGATGACCTCCGCGGTCGGCGGGGTCCAGGTGTGCGTGCCCCAGGACGTCTACGAACGCGATCTGAGCCCCAGCCGGTCCACTCGCGGCAAGCGCATCTTCGGCAAGGGGGTCCAGACGGTCTCCGGGCAGAAGGCGCTGGACTACGTGCGCATCCGCCACGGGATCGGCGACGGCTCCGACATCGGACGCATACGGCGGCAGCAGGCGTTCATCTCCGCTCTGCTCAAGAAGGTGAAGAGCCGGGGAATCGACCCGACCACGCTGTATCCGCTGGCGGACGCGGCCACCAAGTCCATGACCGTGGATCCGGGGCTCGGCTCCGCGAAGAAGCTGATGTCCTTCGCCATGTCGATGAAGGACATCGATCTGCACAACACCAAGTTCGTCACCATCCCCTGGCGCTACCAGGGCGAACGGGTCGCCATCGTCCAGCCCGACGCCGACGAGCTCTGGACGGACATCAGGGCCGACCGCACCATCGACGGGAAGGCGGCCGGCGGGAAGAAGGACGAGCCCCGGGACCCCGCCACGCCAAGTGCCACGTCCACCGTGTCGGGCGCGGGCATCAGCGTCACCGTCTACAACGGCACCACCACCGCGGGCCTCGCCGCACGCGCCGCGGACACGCTCAGGACGCATGGCTTCACCGTGACCGGCGCCACGAACGCCGACACCCAGGACCACGCCACCACCGTGGTCGGCTACGGCCCCGGTGAGCGGGACCGGGCGCAGACCGTGGCCCGGCTCTTCCCCGGCGCCGGGCTGCGCCCCGCCACGACCTCGGGCATCAGCCTCACCCTGGGACGCACGTACCTCACCGCGCCCTCCCCCGACCCCTCCACGCCCTCCGCGCCGTCCACGCCGTCCACGCCGTCCACCCACGTGGCCGACGACGCCCGCTCCGCCGACGACGACCCCTGCTCCAATCTGTCCTACGGCTGACCGGATCCCCTCACAGCCCTCACATCCGGTCCAGGCATGGCGCACCGCTCCCCGGGCATCCGGAAGATCAAGCCGCTCGCAACCACCGCCGGGCGGACCGCGTCTTCGTTGACGCCCGTACACCTGCGCAACCGGCTGAACACGTCATCGACCGGGCTCACTCGCCCCGGCACACGGCACGACAGCACAACAGCACGACGAAGGGGACGAACAACGTGGGTATCGTGAGCTGGATCATCCTCGGCCTGCTGGCCGGAGTCATCGCCAAGATCCTCCTCCCCGGGCGTGACCCGGGTGGGCTGGTCGGCACCACGGTCATCGGCGTCGCGGGAGCGTTCGTGGGCGGCTGGATCTCCGCGAAGTTCTTCGACCGCCCGGTCCAGAAGGAGTTCTTCGACCCCGCCACCTGGGGCGCGGCGATCGGTGGCGCCTTCGTTCTCCTCGTCGTGTACCGCCTGTTGTTCGGCAATTCACGGAACTGACGCATCCATCGCGCTCATCCTGTCCGCCACCGCGCCCGCGAGCCCGCGGATCGTACGGGCGGAGGGGGATCCGGGGTCGGCCGTGATCAGGACCACCTCCTGGTCGTCCTCGGGGACGAGCAGGACGTCGCAGTTGAGCCGGAGTGGCCCGGCCGTGGGGTGGTCGACGGTCTTGGTCCGGTGTCCGGGGGCGTGGACCGGACGCTCCTCCCAGATCTGCCGGAACTCCTCGCTGCCGGTGCGCAGTTCGTCCAGCAGCGCGGTGAGCGCCGGGTCCCGGGGGTAGCGGTCGGCGGCCCGGCGCAGCCGGGCGACCACGATGTGCCCGAACTCCTCGGCGCTGGAGCTCTCGTACGCGTGGCCCCGGCCGAGGAAACGGCGGCGGGCGAGATTGCGGTCCCGGTCGAGGCCGTCGCCGAGCAGGGCCCGCGCCAGCGGGTTCCAGGCGACCACGTCGTAGGCGGCGTCGGTGACGATCGCCGCGGTGTCCGGCAGCCGCCGCAGCATCTGGGCCACCTGCGGGCGGACCCGCCGCACCGCCCGCGCGCCCGGGGGCGCGCTCGTCCCCGCGAGCCGGAACAAGTGGCTGCGCTCGGCGGGCGCGAGCCGCAGCGCCCCCGCCAGCCCGTCCAGGATGCGCGCCGAGGGCCGGGGGCCACGGGCCTGTTCCAGGCGGGTGTAGTAGTCGACCGACATATGGGCCAGCTCCGCCACCTCCTCCCGCCGCAGCCCCGGCGTACGGCGGTGGGGGTCGGCGGGCAGGCCGATGTCCCGGGGGCGCAGCCCCTCGCGGCGGTCCCGCAGGAAGCGGGCCAGCTCGTGCCTCGCCATGCTGCCTCCTTCGGCTGACGGGTACTGCCTGGGACAGGTTGTCCCTGGCAGGGTGAACGTGGCCGGGGAACCCTTGGTGCCATGAACCATCGCACAGCACTGGTCACCGGTGCCAACAAGGGCATCGGCAAGGAAATCGCACGCCAGCTCGCCGCCGAGGGGCTCACCGTGTACGTGGGCTCGCGCGACGCCGAGCGGGGGCGGCGGGCCGTCGAGGAGATCGGCGGCGACGCCCGGCTGATGGTGCTCGACGTGACCGACGCGGACAGCGTCGCCACGGCCGCGGCCCGGCTGGAACGGCTGGACATCCTGGTCAACAACGCGGGGATCATGGTGGGCGGCTCCACGGCGCCCGCGGCCGATCTCGAGGACTTCCGCCGGACCTATGAGACCAACGTCTTCGGCGTCCTCGCCGTCACCAACGCCTTCCTCCCGGCCCTGCGCCGCTCGGACGCGCCCCGGATCGTCAATGTCTCCAGCGGCACCAGCTCGCTGACCTGGAGCGCGGACCCGGAGCACCAGTTCGCCGTGTCCGCCGGGTCGGGCGCGGCCTACCGCTCCTCCAAGACGGCCCTGAACGCCCTGACCCTCTACACCGCACAGGCCCTGGCCTCCGAAGGCTTCAAGGTCAACGCACTGGCCCCCGGGCTGCGCAGGACGGATCTGAACGCCCGCGCCGCCGGGAGCGACGGGGATCCGGCCGAGGGCGCGGCGGGCGCGGTCCGCCTCGCCCTGCTCCCGGACACCGGGCCCACCGGCGGGTTCTTCTCCTGGGACGGCACTCCGGCGCCCTGGTAGTCCCCGGCCGCACACGGGCCGTGCGGTGGTCCTCTCGCCGTCGCCTCGGTGTCCCGCCCGCTCCCGCCGACCGCGTCAGTCGGCGGAGAGCTGGGTGTTCGGCACCCGCCAGGCGGCGATCACGAAGGCGATCAGGCCCACCGCGGCCCCGGTGAGGAAGACCACCCGCAGGGCGCTGACATAGCCCTCCAGGAACGGCTGCGCCACGGCCGGATCGAGGTGGTGGAGGAAGGCCGAGTCCTCCAGGTTCACCCCGCCGTCGGGCCGTACGACGCCCTTCAGCGCCGCCGCGTTCGCCGGTTCCTCGGCCAGCCTGCGGAACGACGCGTCCTGGGAGGCCACCGCAAGCCGGTCGCTGATCCGCGTACCGGCCAGGGAGAAGAGGATGGACAGGAAGGTGGCGGCGCCCACCGTGCCGCCGTTGGACCGGAAGAAGTTCACCGACGCGGTGGCCGCCCCCATGTCCCGCCCGGGCACCTCGGACTGGGCGAGCGTGGTGATCGTCTGCATCGCCGCGCCCAGGCCCGCCCCCATGAACACCATGCCGATGGCCACGTACCACAGCGGGCTGTCGTCCCGCAGCGTGGCGAACACCAGCATGGCGACGGTGAGGGAGCCGACGCCCGCCGCCAGCTGGACCTTGAACCGGCCCGTCCGGGACATCAGCCGACCCACCACCAAGGTCACCGTCACATTCGCCACCATGGTGGGCAGCGTGGCCAGGCCCGCCCCCATCGGGCTCATGCCCTTGGCCAGCTGCAGATACAGCGGAAGGGTCGTCATGGCGCCGAACATGGTGATGCCCACGGTGAAGTGCAGCACGGTGCCCAGCCGGAACGCGCGGATGCGGAACAGCCTGACCGGCAGCAGCGCGGCATCCGCCATCCGCCGCTCCAGCAGGACGAAGGCGACCAGCCCGACCACTCCCACCGCGTACATCACCAGCGCCCTGGGCGAGGCCCAGCCCCAGCTCCGCCCCTGTTCGGCCACGACGAGCAGCGGCACGATCCCGACCGCCAGCGTCAGCGCCCCGCCATAGTCCAGCCGGTGCCGTACGGGCTGGTGGGGTACGTGCAGCACGCGCAGGATCACCACGATGGCGAGGGCCGCCAGCGGCACGTTGACCAGGAAGATCCAGCGCCATCCATCGATCCCCAGCAGCGTGGCGCGCCCGGCGAACACCCCGCCCACCAGGGGGCCGATGACACTGGACCCGGCGAACACCGCCGTGATGTAGCCCTGGTAGCGGCCGCGCTCCCGTGGCGACGTGATGTCGGCGATGATCGTCATGGCGAGGGACATCAGCCCGCCGCCGCCGAGGCCCTGCACCGCCCGGAAGGCCGCGAGCTGATGGATGGACGTGGCGAATCCGCACAGCAGCGACCCGAAGGTGAACAGCACGATCGCGGCCAGATAGACCGGGCGGCGGCCGTAGATGTCGGAGAGCTTCCCGTACAGCGGGGTGACGATGGTGCCGGTGACGAGATAGGCGGTGGTCACCCACGCCTGGGCGGTGAGTCCGTGCAGATCGTCGGCGATGGTGCGCAGCGCCGAGGAGACCACGGTCTGGTCCAGCGCGGCGAGGAACATGCCGAGCACCAGCCCGGACAGCACGGTGACGACCTGGCGGTGGGTGAGCCTGGCGGGGGTCTGGGGCTCGGTGGGCTCGGTGGTGGTGGATGAGGACGACATACGTACCTGCGAACCTTCTCTGCCGCGCGTGGGGGACGTAGCGGGGGCTGGAAACCCGCGGGAGGAGCGGGGCGCGGGGGGGGGAGGGCGGGGGGGGGCGTGAGGGGGGGGGGGGGGTGTTTGGGGGGGGGGAGGGGGAA
>NZ_JBHYVB010000200.1:0-20850 GCF_042750115.1 Streptomyces sp. NPDC059455 | reverse complement strand
CCCCGAGGAGCTGGCCAAGGCCGTGGCGGGGATGGCGCGCAGCCCGGCGGCGGGGGCCGCCGTCACCCCCGCCCCCGCGGGCCACCGCACGACGTGACAACCCGGGGGGTTCGGGCCGCCGCCCCACCCCCCCGGCCCCCCCCCCACCCTCGGTGTCGCGGCCCCGCGCGGGGAGGTGGGCCGCGGTGGACCGCCGGCGGTGTGCTGCCGGTGGACCGCCGGACGGGTCAGCCGCCGAACTGCCAGAAGACGGAGTGATTCAGCGTCAGCAGGACGATCAACAGGACCACATCGGCGATGCCGAGGGTGATCCCGAGCAGCGCCCGGCCCCTGCGGTGGGTGTCCCGGGCGATGGCGAGCGTCCCCAGGACGATCGCGCAGGGCCCGAAGACCGCGTTGAACAGCAGCAGACCGATCAGACCGAGCACGAAGGAGGCGACGGCCATGCCGTCGGCGTCCCGGCGCGCCCGGACCGGTGAGGTGCGGGACGGTGCGGTGATTGCCATGGGTCTCAGCTCCCCTTGTGCCCGGTGCGTTCGCGGATGAAGAAGATCAGCAGCCAGGCGCCGATGGCGCCCGCGGCGGCGAGGAACAGGGGGAGCGGAGTGTGCGCCGCCGCCCCCAGAAGAACTCCCATCAGGGCGAGTGCCGCGACGATGAAGAGCATGGGTGCCTCTCTCGAAGTGACGATCCGGATGCGGATGGCGTGCGGTTGACGTGCGGATGGTAATTGTTCGGTGAACAGTTGGAATCACAACTGTTCACTGAGTTCTAGAGTACCCCGCCGAACCCTGGAAAAATTCAGCGAACGGCTGTTTACTGAATGATATGAGTCACACGTCCGGGGTCCGGCAGGCCCAGAAGGAGAAGACCCGGCGCGCGTTGATGGACGCGGCGTTGCGGCTGCTTGAGGACCAGAGCCTGAGCAGTCTGGGGCTGCGCGAGGTCACGCGGGCGGTGGGGGTGGCGCCGGCCGCGTTCTACCGGCACTTCCGGGATCTGAGCGATCTCGGTGTCGCGCTGGTCGAGGAGTGCCTGAGCAGCCTGCATCACATGATCGGCGCCATCCTCGCCGGTCAGGACGGTGACGAGGAGCGGATCGAGGCCACCGTCGACGCGGTCGCCGAGCATGTCCGCCGCTACCCCGCGCACATCCGCTTCATCGCACGTGAGCGGCATGGCGGGGTGCGCCCCGTGCGCCAGGCCATAGCCGCCGAGCTGGACCGCTTCGCGGACGAGGTGGCCACCGCCTTCTGCCCGCAGCTCCCGGCGGAATCCTGGCCACCGGAAGATGTCCGGATGCTTGCGGAGCTGTATGTGGACCACATGGTGATGACGGCGACGGCGTTCCTGGAGGCGCAGGCCGATCACCCCGAGGCCGCGGACGAGCGGCGGGTGGCCGCCACGGCGCGCAAACAGCTGCTGCTGATCACCCTCGGGCGCCACCACTGGCACGACGCGTGATCTCCACGCCGTAGTCACCGGCCGCGTCCCGGCCGGTGACCCGGACGCGTATCCGGATGCCGTTCGCCGCGGCGGCGAAGGTCTCGCCGGGCGCGTAGGCCGCGTCGCTGAGTCCGGGGTGGACATTGCGCTCCCGGGTACAGCCGCGGCCGTGGGGGGTGGAGTCCACGATGGTGACGGGGCCGCCGCCGGAGTCGACACCGGTGTTCACCCAGGAGATCAGGACCCCGGGCTTGCATATGGCCTCGTCGTTGCCGCCGGTCGCCCGCGCCTCGATGGCGTAGCCGGTGGACGGCGAGACGGGGACGAAGACCAGCTTGGTGCCCTCCGCGCGGCTCAGCGGGGACAGGGTGTGGGCGAAGACCCCGGAGCGGGCGGCGCAGGCGATCTGCCGCGGGCCGAGCCAGCCCAGCTTCCACTTGTGCCAGGCCAGCAGGTCGTTGCCGGGACCCCAGTCCTCGGACATCACATCCCAGTGGCCGGCCTTGTCGCCGCCGCCGTGGGTATAGAGGTCGGGCAGCCCGAAGACATGGCCGTTCTCATGGGGCAGGACGCGGAAGCCGGTGCGGCGCAGCGAGCCGGAGCCGTCGTCCTGACGGCTGTAGACGAAGGAGACATTGGCCAGCGGAACGCCGTCGGCGGTCGGGGCGTGCTGGTTGTCGGCGTAGGTGACGGACAGCACGGCATGCGCGGCCGGCGGCCCGGCGTTCGGGGTGACCAGGACGTTCACCAGGTCGTAGCGGCGGAAGTCGACCTTGGGGTCGGCGGACTTGGCGATATCGGCGACGAGTTTGCGATAGCCCGGGTCGAAGGGGCTGCCGCGCTTGATGCCGTACGCGCGGAACGGGCGCGGCATCCGCAGCCAGTGGGTGATCGGCATCTCGGGGCGGTAGTCCAGCCGCCCGTACGAGCTCTGCGCGAACCATCGGGAGGTCTGCGGGAAGAACTCCTCGAAGCGCTGGCGGGCGGTGCCCTGGCCGCGGACATCGGGGAAGTCGATCATGAGGTTGAGGGCGTGGACGGTACCGGTGCTGCGGCTGTAGCCGCGGCCGGTGGGTATGCCCTCGGCCATCTGGAGCCCCGGCCCTGAGGCGAGGGCGCAGGGCGCGAGCGAGCCGAGGGCCGGGCGCGCGGAGGGCGCCGGGGCGAGCTCGGGGCGCGCGGGGGGCGCGGTACGCGGGGCCGCCGCCGGGGCGACCACCGCCACCGTGAGCACGGCGGCGGTGGCGAACGCGCCGGCTCTGCGGGGCCGGCGTATTCGTATGCGGGGGCGGGTGGTCCCATGCGTCTGGTCCATTGCCGACCACGGTGCGACGGTGCGGACCGGGGCGCCCGTGGGGTGCCGCCGAACGGTGGAATGACCTGCTCCGTCCGGGCGGCGGTGGGCGCCCGGCAGGTGTGAGGCAGGTCACGTACGGACGCAGAAATTCCGGGGACTCATTCCCCGTTTAACCCAGTGAACGCATAAACGGGGACTCACTCCCCGGAAAAGTTGAAGCTCGAACGTCAAGGCCGGGGCGCGGCGCCGCCGCCAAGCCGCCGGAGCACCGGCCACCGGACAACCGTACGCGTGGAAGCCGTACGCAGAAGGGAGTGCTGTCATGACCGCCGACACGATGACCGCGAAGTCCGCACAGCCCCGGCTGCGCGCGGACGCCCTGCGCAACCGGGAGCGCATTGTCGCGGCCGCCCGAGAGGTGATCGTCGAGAGCGGGGCGCACATCCCCCTCGATGAAATCGCTCGACGGGCGGGGGTCGGCAATGCCACGATCTACCGGCACTTCACGGACCGCCGTGAGCTGATCCACCATGTGGCGCTCTCGGTGATGTCCTGTGTCGCCGACCAGGCCGAATCCGCCCTGGCCGAGGAGGATGACACCTTCTCGGCGCTGCGGCGCTTCGTCCACGCCGCGGCGGACGAGCACATCGGTGCGCTGTGCCTACTGCTCTCCGACGGCCTCGACAAGGAGCACCCTGATCTCATCGCCACCCGCGACCGTCTGGCGGACGCTGTCGAAGCCCTGATGGGGGCCGCCAAAGCCGACGGCAAACTGCGCACCGACATCGGCGTCGGTGACCTGATGGTCGCACTCAACCAGCTCACCCGGCCGCTGCCCGGCAGCGCCTGTGTGGACTTCGAGCCCTTTGTGCACCGGCATCTGCAGCTGCTCCTGGACGGACTGCACACCCCGGCGCGCTCGGAACTACCCGGAAAGTCCGTGACCTTGGAGGATCTGCAGCACCGGCCGTGACGTGACATAGATCGCATCCGGTCGATCCCGGAGCACCGCTTATTCCGCGCACGTTCACACGTCTTCCTTACGTGCGTCGTCGCCTCTCGCTACGTCTTACCCAATGGCCTGTGCCGGTCTGACCACGACCGGCCCCTTACGTCCCATTTCTCACTCTCCGCACCGCTAGGTAGGCTCTTCCATGCCTGAAACGGCTCAATTCGTGGATCCCCGGCGCTGGAAAGCGCTGATATTCATCGCCCTCGCCCAGCTGATGGTCGTGCTCGACGCGACCATCGTGAACATCGCGTTGCCCAGCGCCCAGGCCGATCTCGGCATCTCCGACGGCAACCGGCAGTGGGTCATCACCGCCTATGCCCTGGCCTTCGGCGGACTGCTGCTGTTCGGCGGCCGGATCGCCGACCTGTGGGGACGCAAGCAGACCTTCATCGTCGGTCTGATCGGCTTCGCCGCCGCCTCGGCCGTCGGCGGTGCCGCGCTGAACACCCCCATGCTGCTGGGCGCGCGTGCCCTGCAGGGTGTGTTCGGCGCGCTGCTCGCCCCCTCCGCGCTCTCGCTGCTCGCGGTGATGTTCACCGACGCCAAGGAGCGCGCCAAGGCGTTCGGTGTCTTCGGTGCCATCGCCGGTGGTGGCGGCGCCGTCGGTCTGATCCTCGGTGGTGTGCTCACCGAGTACATGGACTGGCGCTGGACCTTCTTCGTGAACATCCCGTTCGCCATCATCGCCGCGATCGGCGCGGTCGCCGTGATCCGCGAGCCGGTGGAGAGCCACAACTCGTCCCGGCTGGATGTCCCCGGCGTGATCCTGGCCACCACCGGTCTGGTCTCGCTGGTCTACGGCTTCACCCGCGCCGAGGCCGACGGCTGGTCCGCGGGCCCGACCATCGGTCTGTTCGTCGCCGCGGCCGTGCTGCTGGTCGCCTTCGTGGTCGTCGAGTCGCGGGTGAAGGCGCCGCTGCTGCCGCTGCGCGTGGTCGCCGACCGCAACCGCGGCGGTGTCTACGCCTCGCTGGCCCTCGCCATCATCGGCATGTTCGGCCTGTTCCTCTTCCTCACCTACTACATGCAGGTCGTGAAGGGGTACAGCCCGGTCAGGACCGGCTTCGCCTTCCTGCCGATGGTCGCGGGCATGATCACCGGCTCGACGCAGATCGGCGCCCGGCTGATGACCCGCGTCCCGGCGCGGCTGCTGATGGGGCCGGGTTTCCTGGTCGCCTCGGTCGGCATGCTGCTGCTGACCCAGATCGACCTGGACACCTCGTACCCGGCGCTGATCCTGCCCGGGTTCCTGCTGCTCGGCCTCGGTATGGGTACCGCCTTCATGCCGGCGATGAGCCTGGCCACGCATGGTGTCGAGCCGCGTGACGCGGGCGTCGCCTCCGCGATGGTCAACACCTCGCAGCAGGTCGGCGGCGCCATCGGCACCGCGCTGCTGAACACGATCGCGGCGAGCGCCACCACCGAGTACGCGAAGTCGCATGCGGCGGGGGCCCCTTCCCGCACGGCGCTGCAGCTGCAGTCGATGGTGCACGGCTACACCGCCGCCATCTGGTGGGCGGTCGGCATCCTGGTGCTGGCCGCGGTCATCGCCATCACGTTCATCAACGCCGGACAGCCGGAGGGCGGCGGCGCGGTCGCCGGCTCCGGTGACGGTGCGGCGGAGGACGCTGTTCCGGTGATGGCGCACTGATGCGCTGAGGCCCGTTCGCCGGACTGTCCGTAGCCGGTCTGACGTCAGGTGAAGGCCCCGCTCCTCCTCGGGACTCGAGGAGGAGCGGGGCCTTCGTGCGGTGTCTCGGAGCGTCAGCGCAGCCAGGGGAGGTCGGCACCGGCCGGCTGGAGGCCGTCCGCGATGATCCGGCATGCGGCGCCGAACTGCTCGACCTGCTCGGGGGTGAGCCGGTCGAAGACGGCCGTCCGTACGGCGGTGACATGGCCGGGGGCGGTGTCCTGCAGCACCTTGAGCCCCTTGTCGGTCAGGACCGCGTTCTGTCCGCGCTTGTCGTCGGGGCAGTCCTCACGCCGGACCCATCCGTCCTTCTCCATGCGCGCGACGGCATGGGACAGCCGGGAACGGGTGATCTTGGCGGCCTCGGCCAGCTCGGTCATCCGCATCCGGTGGCGAGGCGCCCAGGAGAGCTTCACCAACAGGCCGTAGTAGACATGGGGCATCCCCGCGTCGCGCTGCAACTGGCGGTCGAGGTGGTCCTCCAGGAGCATGCTCGCCTGGACATACGCCTGCCAGCTGCGCTGTTCGTCTTCGGTCAGCCAACGCGGCTCGCCGGCGTCTGAGGGGGTTTTCATGGCGTCGTCCACGAGTCCATTCTAGGGAATTCTCTTTGAATCTTAAATAACTGTGCGCTACAGTGATAACTATATGCTTGAGACTTCAAGCATTTTGGCGAGCTCTGTCGACTGACGAGGAGTCCTCATGTCCGCGCTCGACGGGCGCATGCCCGCGCTCTACCTCAGCCATGGTGCTCCGCCGCTCGCCGACGATCCGGTCTGGCCGGGACAGCTCGCCGCCTGGGCCGCCGGTCTGCCCCGGCCCAACGCCATTCTCATGATCTCCGCTCACTGGGAAGAGGCGCCCCTGGCGATCGGCGCCACCCAACCGGTGCCCCTGGTCTATGACTTCTGGGGCTTCCCTCAGCACTATTACCAGGTGCGGTACGCCGCGCCGGGCGCCCCCGAGCTCGCCGAGCGGATCCGCAAGACGCTGCGCACGGCGGGTACCCCGGTGCAGGACATCCCCGACCGGGGGCTGGACCACGGGGCGTATGTGCCCCTGGTCGAGATGTATCCGGAGGCCGACATCCCGGTTCTCCAGGTCTCGATGCCGACCCTCGACCCGCGGAAGCTGATGGAGATCGGCCGGAAGCTGGCGCCGCTGCGGGACGAGGGCGTCCTGATCGTCGGCAGCGGCTTCTTCACTCACAACCTGGCCGCGCTACGGCATACGGGACCGATGCCGCCCAGTTGGTCGGCCGAGTTCGACGACTGGGGGCAGCGGGCCCTGGACGCGCAGGACATCGACGCGCTGCTGGACTTCGAGCACGCGGCCCCGGCGGCAGGACTCGCCCATCCGCGCACTGAACACTTCGCGCCGTTGTTCGTCACGCTGGGCGCGGCGGAGGCGGAGCTGAGCAGTCAGCGGAGTGCGATCGACGGGTTCTGGATGGGGCTGGCGAAGCGGTCGTTGCAGTTCGGGTGAGGGTGAGGGTGAGGGTGAGTGGGGGCGGGAGCGGGGGCGGGAGCGGGGGCGGCTCAGTGGGGTGTGGCTGAGCGGGTACGGCCCGGCTGGGGCTCTTGTGGTGTCAGAGCACCGGGTCGATCATCGCGCAGGCGTGCAGTGCGGCGGCCAGGGCCGTCGGGTCCGTGCCCCGGGCGACATCGAGCGCGGTGTCGGTCAGCTTGATGGCGTGCTCATCGCCGTGCGCGGCGGCGTGGGCGAAGACCTCCTCGGGGGCGACGCCCTCCCCGGACGGCAGCCGGTCGGCCGGGAGCGGCTCCCGCGGCGCGTACACCGCCGTGACCGCGGCGCTCGCCGCCCATGCCGCGTCCAGGCTCGGCACCCACAGCTCGCGCGGCAGCGCGGGCAGGGCGCGGAGTACGGCGTTGGGCGCGGTCGCGGCGTGGACCAGCATGATCGGTTCGCCGTGGCCGTGGGTGGCGTAGCGATGCGTCGCGGCCCGTACGAGCTCGGTCAGGCGCCGGCGCGCCTCCTCGGGCCGGTCGGCAACGGGATTGTCGTGGCCGTCGGGGGCGTCGTGGCCGTCGTGGCCGGTCGTCCGGCTGGGCTGCGGGGCGGTGGGCGGCCAGGTGGGGAAGGCGGTGAGCCGGGCCAGCCGGTCCCGTATGTCACCGCTCTGGTCGGCGATCGGCTCCACGGCGGCCAGTGCGTCGGCCGCCGCCCCGGAGGCGGGGCCCCGCTGCTGCCGGAGCGGCGGCAGCGGGGCGTGGCGGGCGGCCCAGTAGCCGAGGGCGTGGGCCAGCTCGGCGGTGCGGGGAGCGGCCGTCGTGCCCGGCTCGTCCAGCAGGGTCCGTACGGCGTGACCGACCCGGATCACCGGATGCGTCGCGCCGGCGGCGATGCCCGGCAGCAGCCGGGGCCACCACACGGCGAGCACGTCCTGCCAGGGGTGGTCGGCGAGTTCCCGGGCGAAGTAGGCGGGCCAGTCGGCGAGCCGGCGTGGATCGCCGAGCGCCTCGCGCCAGTTCTCCTCGGTGATCGCGGCGTATGAGCGCGGCATCTCCTCCAGCTTGTGGCGATAGTGGTCCAGCCAGCGGTGCACGGTGCGCCCCTGGCCGTGGCGCACCAGCGCCTCCACGGCCATCGGCGCGTGATTGCTCAGCCATCCGTGCCGCTCGGGGCCGGAGGCGTGCAGTCGCTCGAGGGCTTCGTCGAGAGTTCCACTCGTGTCGTCTGTCATGACCTCACGCTAGGGAGGGCGGGACGGCCCCGGAACGGACCGGGGACGGAGCCGTGCGGGGACCAACGACCTAAGCCGGGCCGGGCCCGAGGGCCGGTCTTGAGAGCTCGTCTTGAGGGCCGGTCTTGAGGGCTGAGGGTCACTCCCGAGGGTGTTCCGCCCGTACGTGGAAGACGTAGAACGACATGCCCACCATCACGAGCCCCGCCCCCAGCCCGATCCCTGAGGACCGGTACACCGAGCCGCCGCTCACGGAGTGCAGAAAGCCGAGGGCGCAGCCGAGGACCGTCCCGTAGAGCACGGCCCGGAGCTCCGGCATCAGGCCCGGCGTCATCCTGCCGAGGGCATAGCAGAGTGCCCCGACCACCGCCGCCGACACCACGCCGAAGATCGCGGCGGTGGGGATGGTGGAGCCCTGGTTGTGGGTCACGAACATCACCCAGCCGCCGTAGAACACCGCCAGAACGGCCGGGACGCCCCAGGAGGCGGAGGGGTGCGGCGGGAGGTGGAACTGCGGACGGCGGTGGTGGCTCACGGGGGCGGTGGGGGCTGTGGGGACATGCATGACGGAACCTCCTCATCGCCGCGTCCCCGCCCTGGCCTGTCACTTTCCAGCGCACACCCATGCGGAGGGCCGGGCAACCCGGCACGATGGGCCATACGGGCAACCGGCGGCCCGCGAGATTCGTCTTGACAGATGAGAGAAGGGCGGGAGAGCCGTAGCAGGCGACCGCACAGGGGGTCTGACCTGCGCTTCCCGGTGTCTCGGCGGTGCGCTGACCCGCGTGTGGCTGGACAGGATACTGCATGATCGTAAAAACGTGGGGGCCTGATGGGAATTCTGTCCTGATTCCAGTCGTTGTTTCCTTCGGACGGGGCACCCGACACCGGAGTGTCCGTCCATAGTCCGCGCCCGATCCATCTGTAAGGGAGCACGCATGGCAACCCGTGCCGTCGCCCGTAATCAGTCCACCGCCGGTGGTGGCGCTGATGGGGCCAACAGCGTTCGCGCCTCAGGCGGGGAGATCGCCGATCGCGACCTGGTCGGCATGTATCTCGACGAGATCGCTCGCACCCCGCTGCTGGACGCGGCGAAGGAGGTCGAGCTTTCTCAGTCCATCGAAGCGGGGGTGTACGCCCAGCAGATCCTGGACGGGGACGTTGAGGACACCCCTGCCGCAGGTGCGAGCCGCGAGGAGCTGGAGGCGATAGCCGCCGAAGGTGCCCGCGCCAAGGACATCTTCATCCGCTCCAATCTGCGCCTCGTCGTGGCTGTGGCGCGCCGCTATCCGCGCAGTGGGCTCCCCCTGCTCGACCTGATCCAGGAGGGCAACGCGGGCCTGGTGCGCGCGGTGGAGAAGTTCGACTACACGAAGGGCTTCAAGTTCTCGACCTATGCCACGTGGTGGATCCGTCAGGCCATCACGCGCTCGATCGCGGATCAGTCCCGTACGATCCGGCTGCCCGTCCACCTGGTCGAGGAGCTCGGCCGGATCCGCCGGGTGCAGCGGGAGTTCAACCGTGAGCACGGCCGCGAGCCGGAGCACGCCGAGATCGCCGAGGAGCTCGGCTCCACGATGGAGCGGGTCTCGGATGTGCTCGACTGGGCCCGCGACCCGGTCAGTCTGAACATGTCGGTCGACGACGAAGGGGAGACCCAGTTCGGCGATCTGCTGGAGGACACCTCGGCCGTCTCGCCCGAGCAGTCGGTGATGACGCTGCTGCGCAGCGAGGAGCTGGAGGACCTGATCGGCCGCCTCGACGACCGCACCGCCTCCATCATCAAGGCGCGGTACGGCATCGACGACGGCCGGGAGCGCACCCTGACCGAGGTCGGCAAGCAGCATGGCCTCACGCGTGAGCGGATCCGCCAGATCGAGAAGCACGCATTGCTTGAGCTGAAGAAGATGGCCCGCCAGACCGGCTTCGACGCAGCGGCTTGAGTTCTCAGGCCAGCAGACCCCAGCCACCAGATCCCCTCCAACCCCTGGACCGAGCCCCGGCGCCTCCCCCCTGGCGCCGGGGCTCGCTTCTGTCAGCCTGTCTGTCTGTTGGGCTGTCTGTCTGTTGGGGTCTTCTGTCTGTCCGTTGGGGGCTGGAGATGGAGGGAGCGACCGGTCAGGCGGCGAAGCCGCCGTCCACGGCGATCGACGCTCCGGTGATGTAGCGGCCGTTGTCGCCCGCGAGATGGGCCACGGTCGCCGCGATCTCCGTGGTGCGGCCGTAGCGCCCGAGCGCGGTGAAGCCGCTCTGGAACGCGGCGTTCTCGCCGTCGGCCGGGTTCATATCGGTGTCCACGGGGCCGGGGTGGATCAGGTTGGCGGTGATTCCGCGCGGGCCGAGCTCACGGGCCAGGGCCTTGGTGAGGCCGGTGAGCGCGGTCTTGCTGGTCGCGTAGAGGCTGCCGCCGGGGAAGGCGACCCGCTCGGCCATACAGCTGCCGATGTTGATGATCCGCCCGCCGTCGGCCAAATGCTCGGTGGCCGCCTGCGCCAGGAGGAACGGCGCCCGGATGTTCACGGCGAGGACCCGGTCCACATCGTCCAGCGACAGCTCGGCGATGGGGCCGAGGACGCCGACACCCGCGTTGTTGACCAGGATGTCCAGGCGGCCGAACTCGGCGGCGGCCCCCTCCACGGCGGCCCGCACCGCCTGTGCGTCGACGCCGTCGACCCGCACGGCCCAGGCGCGGCGACCGAGCGCCTTGATGCGGTCGACGACATCCGCCGCGCGCTCGGCCTGGCTGTGGTAGGTCAGGGCGACATCGGCGCCCTCCTCGGCGAGCCGGATCGCCACGGCCTCACCGATGCCCCGGCTGCCGCCGGTGACCAGGGCCGCCTTGCCGTCGAGTGTCATACCTTCTCCTCTATTCCCTGTATTCCTTGTATGCCAGATATTTCTGGTGTGCGGTAAAGGCACCGCTATGCGTAAATACTTCGCTATGCGGTGGTCCCGGAGGACATGACTCGATCCTGGCCGGGCGGCCCGCGGAAGTCCGGCGGGATTCGGACGGTGCGCTGCGGTGATGGGCGGGCAGTCAGGGGCGGATCAGCCAGGGGCAGATCGGTCAGGGCTGAGGCGGTGAGGCACGAAACATGCCCGGTCGAGTTTGTTTCGTGCCCGAGTCTGTTTACTTTCCTGCATCGTCCACGTAATCTGGCCGCGAAATCACAGGTTCGGGCATGGAAGGGACGTAAACCCACATGTACGCACCGGAGCGTCAGCAGGAGATTCTCCGGCTCGCCCGCGAGGGCGGGCGGGTGGATGTCCTGTCCCTCGCCGAGGAGTTCCAGGTCACCGCCGAGACCGTACGGCGTGATCTGCGCGCCCTCGACCGGGCGGGGCTCGTCCGCCGTGTGCACGGGGGCGCCATCCCGGCCGGACGGCTGGACTTCGAGCCCGATCTCGCCGAGCGCGAGTCCACCGCCGCCGATGAGAAGGACCACATCGCGCGAGCCGCCATCGCGGAGCTGCCGTCCGACGGCAGCGTGATCATCGACGCCGGTTCGACGGCGGCCCGATTCGCCGCCGCCCTCCCACTGGAGGCCAAGCTCACCGTCGTCACCCACGCCCTGCCGGTCGCCGCCCGTCTCGCCGACCACCCCGGTATCGCGCTGCACCTCGTCGGCGGGCGGGTCCGCCATCGCACCCGGGCCGCCGTGGACGCATGGGCGCTGCGCGGCTACGGCGAGATCAAGGCCGATGTGGTCTTCCTCGCCACCAACGGCTTCTCGCTGGACGGCGGGCTCACCACACCCGATCTCGCGGAGGGCGCCGTCAAGAGCGCCATGATCGCGGCGGCCCGGCGGGTGGTGCTGCTCGCGGACTCCGCCAAGTTCGGCCGGGAGCACTTCGCCCGGTTCGGCGGCCTGGACGATGTCGATCTGCTCATCACGGACACCGGGCTCAGCCCCCAGGACGCCCTGGCCATCGAGCGCCAGGGCACGGAAGTGGCACGCGCATGATTCTCACCGTCACCCCCAACCCCAGCCTGGACCGTACGTACGAGATCCCCGCGCTGGAGCGCGGCGCCGTGCTGCGGGCCACGGCCGACCGGGTCGACCCCGGCGGAAAGGGCGTCAATGTCTCGCGCGCCGTGGCCGCCGCGGGGCAGCGCACGGTGGCCGTACTGCCGCTCGGCGGACCGGAGGGCGCGCTGCTCGCCCGGCTGCTGGAGGAACTGGGCATCGAGGCGGCGGGCGTGCCCGTGGCGGGCTCGACCCGGGTCAACATCTCCGTGGCCGAACCGGACGGCACCCTCACCAAGCTCAACGCGAGCGGGCCCGAACTGAGCGACGCCGAGGCCGAGGCGGTGCTGGAGGCCGTCCGGACGAGGGTCGAGAGCGCCGACTGGATCGCCTGCTGCGGCAGCCTGCCCCGGGGGCTCGCGCCCGAGTGGTACGCCGAACTGGTGGCGCGGGCCCACCGGGCGGGCGCCCGGATCGCCCTGGACACCTCCGGCCCCTCGCTGACCGCCGCCCTGCGCGAGCGCCCCGATGTGGTGAAGCCCAACGCCGAGGAGCTGGCCCAGGCCGTGGGCCGTCCGCTGGCCACCGTGGGCGAGGCGGTCAAGGCGGCCGAGGAACTGCGCGGGCTGGGCGCCCGCGCCGTACTCGCCAGCCTGGGCGCCGACGGCCAACTGCTGGTCGACGAGACCGGCGCGTACTTCGGCACCGCCCGGGTCACCGCCGTGCGCAGCAACGTCGGCGCGGGCGACGCCTCGCTCGCCGGATTCCTCGCGGCGGGCGGCTCCGGGCCCGCCGCACTCGCCTCGGCCGTGGCCCATGGAGCGGCCGCGGTGCAGTTGCCGGGCAGCGCCATGCCGACCCCGGCCGACCTCGACCCATCCGCCGTGGTCACCACGGCGGACATTCCGCTGGACCGTGTGCTCAAGGAGCCCGCGTGACCGGCCGACCCCACTCCCACCCCCCAGTCCCCACTCCGTCCGCCCGCCCCCAGGGCGGCACCGCACACAAGGGAGCCGCGAGATGAGTGAGCTGATCACCGCGGATCTGGTCGACCTTGACCTGTCCGCCGACACCAAGGAAGCCGCCGCCCGGTCGCTCGCCGAACGCATGGTCGAGGCCGGCCGGGTCACCGACCTCGACGGCTTTCTCGCCGATGTGGCGGCGCGCGAGGAGCAGATGCCGACCGGCCTGGACGGCGGCATCGGCATACCCCACTGCCGCAGCGCCCATGTCACCGAGCCGACCCTGGCCTTCGGGCGCAGCGCGGCCCGGATCGACTTCGGCGCGGCGGACGGGCCGGCCGATCTGATCTTCCTGATCGCCGCCCCGGCGGGCGCGGACAGCGACCATCTGACGATCTTGTCGAGCCTTGCGCGGCAGCTGATGAACGCCGACTTCACCGATGCGCTGCGCTCGGCCGACCAGCCCGAACAGGTGGCCGCCCTGATCCGCGGCGAGGAGCCCGCCACGGCTGAGCCCGCCACGGCTGAGCCCGCCGCCGCGAAGCCTGTTCCGGGCGAGCCTGCCGCCTCCGACTCGGCCGCGTCCTCGGCTGCCTCCCGGACGGCTTCGGAGCCGGTGGCCCCGTTCCGGATCGTGGCCGTCACGTCCTGTCCCACCGGTATCGCCCACACCTATATGGCCGCCGAGTCGCTGGAGAACGCCGCTCGCGAGGCCGGGGTCGAGCTGGTGGTCGAGACCCAGGGCTCGGCCGGGTTCGACAAGCTCCCCGCCGCCACCATCGCCGCCGCCGACGCGGTGGTCTTCGCGCACGATGTGGAGGTGCGGGAGAAGGCCCGCTTCGCGGGCAAGCCGACGGTGGACGTCGGGGTGAAGGCGGGCATCAACCGCCCCGCCGAGCTCATCGCCGAGGCGCGCGGGAAGGCCGCGCGGGGCGAGATCGCCACCCCGGCCGACGGCGCTGCGGAGGGCTCGGCGCCGATGGACGCGGGCGGTGCCGCCGGTGACGGCTTCGGCACCCGGCTGCGCAAGTGGCTGATGACGGGCGTCAGTTACATGGTCCCGTTCGTCGCCGCGGGCGGTCTGCTGATCGCGCTCGCCTTCGCGATCGGCGGCTACGAGATCGCGAGCGCCAAGTCCGTGGCGGACCACTTCGTCTGGACCGAGACCAGCAGCTGGGCGGCGCTGCTCTTCCAGATCGGCGGTGCGGCGTTCACCTTCCTGGTGCCGGTCCTGGCGGGCTATATCGCCTACGGCATGGCCGATCGGCCCGGTCTGGTCCCCGGATTCGTGGGCGGCTACATCGCGACCACCATCAAGGCCGGATTCCTCGGCGGTCTGGTCGCGGGTCTGATCGCGGGCGCGGTCGTCATGGCCATCCAGCGGTTCAAGGTCCCGGCGTCGCTGCGCGGCATCATGCCGGTGGTGGTGATCCCGCTGGTCTCCTCCGCGATCGTCGGCGTCCTGATGTTCGTGGTGATCGGCAAGCCCATCGCCTCCGCGCAGGAGGCGATGACCGACTGGCTCAACGGCCTCTCCGGCGCCAACGCCATCGGCCTCGGCGTCCTCCTCGGTCTGATGATGTGCTTCGACCTGGGCGGCCCGGTCAACAAGGTGGCCTACGCCTTCGCGACCGGGGGTATCGCGGTGTCGGACCCGTCCACCGGAAGCCTCAAGATCATGGCCGCGGTGATGGCCGCCGGTATGGTCCCGCCGCTGGCGATGGCCCTCGCCACCACCGTGCGCGGGCGGCTGTTCACCAAGGCCGAGCGGGAGAACGGCAAGGCCGCCTGGGTGCTGGGTGCCTCCTTCATCAGCGAGGGCGCCATTCCGTTCGCCGCGGCGGATCCGCTGCGGGTGATCCCCTCGTCGATGGTGGGCGGTGCCGTCACCGGTGCGCTGTCGATGGCCTTCGACTGCACACTGCGCGCACCGCACGGCGGCATCTTCGTGGTCCCGCTGATCGGCCAGCCGTTCCTCTACCTGCTGGCCATTGTGGCGGGCACGGTGGTCTCGACCGGTCTGGTGGTCTTCCTCAAGGGGCTGCGGAAGACGGCGGAGCCGGGGGCCACCGGTCAGGCGGGCGGCGGTGCTGCCGCGGGCGGTACCACCGAGGACGAGGCGAAGGTGGCGGTGGCGGTCTGACCGCATCTCAGCCACCCCCTGTCGGGCTCGGCGGCCTGCCCACCTCCGTGGGCGGGCCGCCGCTCTTCGTGGGCGGGCCGCCGGTATCCGTGGGCAGACCGCGTGAGGCGTAGTAGGCGCCGAGCGCGGCCTCGCCACCCGACCCCATGGCGGTCACGATCCGCTGGAAGCGGACCGACCGCAGATCACCGGCGGTGAAGACCCGGGGATGCTGGCTCCCGGGAGGGCAGTACCCGGACCGGTCGGCCGCCACGGCCCCGGCCGGGGGAGCCGGGGCGCTGCCCAGGTTGAGGAAGGCGAGATCGGCCGTGAGCGTCCGTCGCCCGCCCTCCACCGTCTCGACCTCGGCGGTGAACGGTGCCGACGCGGACCCGGGCCCCAACTCCAGCCGCCGCACGGCCACCAGCTCCACCCGGGGGTCCCGCCGGATCTCCTCGGCCTTGTAGGCGTCCTCGGGCGGATACGCCACCACAAACCGGGCCTTGAGCTCCGGATGAGCCCGTGCCACGGTCCCCAGGGGCCGGTCCGCCCCCAGGACCAGCACCGTCCGGTCGTCGATCGCCGCCGGATCCGCCTCCCACAGCTGCGGAAGCGCCCGGCCCGCCGCGCCCCCGAGCCATCCCGCTCCCTCGGGGCCCAACGGCCCGACCCCCGTGGCGACGGCCACATAAGGAGCGGTCAGCCGCGAGCCAGGAGCCTGAGCGGACCCCGCAGCCTCCACGGTTTCCACCGGCTCCACGGACTCCACAGGCTCCACCGACTCCACCGGCTCGATCGTGACCTCGACGCGGTCGTCGAAGGCATCGATCAGCGTGGCGCGGCGGCCCAGCTCCACTCGGCACAGATCACACTGCGCCAGGTCGGCCTCGATCGCCGCCGCCAGATCCGGGCCGTTGGTGACGGTGAGGACATTGCGCACCACCGGGATGCGCCGCAGTGCCCCGCACAGGGCGTCGCCCGACTCGATCAGCACCGAGCGCATCCCCACGCTCGCCGCCATCACGGCGGCGGCGCAGCCCGCCGGGCCACCGCCGACGATCAGCAGATCCGTATCCATCCGAAGCCCCCCTTCTCTTCGTCGCTCCGGCCCGCTTCTCCTGGCCGGACGCTTCCTTCCCTCCGGCCCCCGCGGATCAGAGGCCGTAAAGATCCCGGTATGCGGGGAAGACACCGCCCGGGCCGTCCACGGTCTCCGCCGCGAGCACCGCCTTGACCACCGCCCGGGTCAGCACGTCCGCCCCGGCCGCCAGGACCTCGTTCAGCGCACCGCTCTCCCGGTGCACCCCGAACGCCGGATCCCCGGCGTCCTCGGGGTCGCCCTCCGGTATCAGCGGGCGCCCGCAGGTGGCCAGGGTGAAGACCGTGTCGCCGTCGGAGAGCAGATGCACCGGCCGGATGGCCCGCGCCAGACCGTCATGCGCCGTACCCGCGAGCTTCTGCGCCTGGGCCCGGGTGAGCACGGCGTCGGTGGCGACCACGGCCAGCGTGGTGTTCAGCGGAGGCCGCACCGACGCGGCCTGCCGCCGCTCCGACTCGGCCCGCGCGGCGGTCAGCCGGCGCATCGCCTCCACGTGCATGGCAGCACCGGGCCGGTGTGGCCCGCCCTCCTCCGACGATCCGTAGTGCTCCCCGTACAGCGCACCCGTACCGGGATCGACGACCGATCCCGCGGCGTTGACCACCACGAGCGCGGCCACCGTGACGCCGCCCGGCAGCACCGTGGAGGCCGAACCGGTGCCGCCCTTGAGCCCACCGGCCACCGCGCCCGTGCCCGCCCCCACATTGCCCTGCACGACCGGAGCCCCCGTCTCCGAACCGGCCGCCGCCTCGATCGCCTCGCGCCCCAGCGCGGCGTCCGGGCGGGCCCGCCAGTCGCCGCCCCGGCCCAGGTCGAAGAGGGCGGCGGTGGGGACCACCGGAACGACCTGCGCCGGATCGGGGCCGACCCGGAAGCCCCGGCCGTGGTCCTCCAGCCAGGAAGCCACCCCCGAGGCGCTGTCGAGTCCGAAGGCGCTGCCGCCGGTCAGTACGACGGCATCGACGCGCTGGACCAGATTGCGCGGATCGAGGGCATCGGTCTCCCGGGTGCCGGGGCCACCGCCGCGCACATCGACGGCGGCGACCGCACCGCCCTCGGGGGCCAGCACCACGGTCGTCCCGGTGAGCCGGCCGCCGCCGGATCGCTGGGCATGGCCCACCCGCAGTCCGTGGACATCTGTCAGGCCGTCGGCCGGACCGGTGGGAGTTGATTCGGGGTTTGTCCGCTCGGCATCCATAGAAGCTATGCGTAGCACGGGAAGCCGTGGCATGGTCGAGTAGCGAGGCGCGAACCACTCCGGTATCCGCCCTTCCGCGATCGCCGCCGAAGCGCGTCGGACGGGATGAGGACCTCTCATATAGAGGGCGTTCATCAGACGTTGATGGCCTGACAGCAATCTGAGCTGTATGCCGTTCGCCCCCGTCCGAAAGAAGACCGCCGTGCCCCGTAGCTCTCGGACGGAGGAGCTCCCGACACCGGCCGCCGACCCTCGGCGGGCCGCCCGGGTGGCCCTCCGCTGGATCAGCGAGCCGGACTGCACCGAGGAGCTCACCCATGCCGAGCTGCTCGACCAGGCGGCCCGGGCCGCCGCCGCGCTCACCCGGCTCGGCGTCCGCGCCGGGGACCGGGTGGCGGTCCATCTGCCGCTGGTGCCCCAGTCCGTGATCGCCACGCTCGCCTGCGGCCGCCTTGACGTCGTCCGCGCCAGCCTCCCCGTGGGGCTGCGCCCCCATGAGCTGCGCGACCGGATCAGGGAGGTCGGTGCCAAGGTCGTCATCACCGCGGACGCCGGGCAGCACGGCGGAGAGATACAGCCGCTCAAGCGCCACGTCGATCGGGCGCTGGCCGGCTGCCCCGAGGTGCGGTCCGTGCTGGTGGTCCACCGGCTGGCCTGCCCGGTGTCCTGGCGGCCCGGGCGTGACCTGTGGTGGCACGACGAGCTCGGCCGATACACCGAGCCGCTGCCCGGGCCGTACTCTTGAGGCATGAGCACCGCCCCTGCCCCTGGACCGCGCGATCCGGCCGCCGCGCTGATCTTCGACGATCCCTTCGCGCAGCGGTCATCGGACGATACGGACCACGGGTGGGGTGAGCGGGTTCCCGGCGGCGACAGTGCCGGCGATGCCGCTGATCTGGCCCGGTTCCTCGACGAGAAGCCGCCCCACCACCTCTGACGGATTCCTAGGCGCTGGAGCCGCTGCCGCCACCGTCGCGGACGGTGGCGCGCTGTGCCACCAGCTCGTCCCGGATCTCGCGGAGCAGAATGATCTCCTCGGCGTCCGCGACGGCCTGCTCCTCCTCCGCCTGCGCCTCCTTGGCGGCCTTCCGCGCCAGATAGCGCGACATCGGCAGCACCATCAGGAAGTACACCACCGCCGCGGTGATCAGGAAGGTCAGCACGGCGGAGAGCACGCTTCCCCAGAGGAGCGGGATGCCGTGGACGATATCGCCCGTGGCGTTGGTCTCGCAGGGCGCCTTGAGACAGGAGCGGTACTTCTCGAGGTCCTTCGTGCCGAAGGCTCCGACTATGGGGTTGATGAGGCCCTTCACTATCGAGTTCACGACGGCGGTGAAAGCGGCTCCGATGACGACCGCGACGGCCAGGTCGATCACATTGCCGCGCATCAGGAAGGCTTTGAACCCTTCCATGACGCTCTTCTTCTCCTCGGTCACCTTCTCCTGACTCAACCCACTGCCTCTCTTTCGCCGCATCGGTGCTTGAGCGGACGGTTCCGCAACCTACACCCGCAGGTGAGAGGGGCATCAGGGCGGTCGGGGGAGTCAGCTGCGGCACAGCGTCACCGCCAGTCGGGAGTCGGCAGCGGCCCCGGCCAGCGCGTTGGCGTCCGCTCGCGGCACCGTCAGCACCACCAGCGCCCCGCCGCCGATCGCCGCGCCGTCGAGCGCGCCGCCGCCGTCCAGCGCCCCGTCGCCGCTCGCATCCGCATCCGCATCCGCGTCCGGATCGGCCTCCGGTGCGCCGCCGTCGGCTCGGCCGTCCGTCGTGCGGGCGCTCCGGGACCCCGGCACCTCGGCCACCCGGACCCCACGCGCGACCACCCGCGCCGTAGCACCGGACGGCCGGGTCCGTGCGGCGTCCGGAAGCGGCGTGGCCAGCACATCCACCCGGTCGCCGGGGTGCAGCAGCCGTACCGCCGCCGCGTCGGCGATCCGGACCGGCGCCGAGACCATGGCGGGGCGCGGGCCGCCCCGCCGCTCCTCACCCGCGGGCGCGGGCGCCCGGGAGGACACCGCGTCCGTGTGCCCCCGGCCGGACGGTGCGGCGGCCGCGAGTGCGGCGGCCGCCAGCGCCAGCCCGGCCGCCATCGTGCGGCGGCGCCGCCGCACGGTCCGCCGCAGCCCGAATCCGCCGGTGCGCCCGGTGCGCACCGGATCGAAGCGGGGCACCGCACGGGCCGGGGGAGCGGACCGGGGTAACGCGAGAGTGGGGGACGGATGGGACATGGCACATCACCGCCTGCCGTGAGGGTCCGGGTGCTTCTGGCCCCCTCACCATGCCCGCCCCCGCCCGATCCCGCTCGGGCCTGTGGACGGCCACCGGGCTGTGGAAAACTCGGCCACCCGCGCGAGCGACACCCGCCCCGTCCGGCTGCTCCGCGCCGCGCCTACGGAAGCTCG
This sequence comes from Streptomyces sp. NPDC059455, assembly GCF_042750115.1. NCBI lineage: Bacteria > Bacillati > Actinomycetota > Actinomycetes > Kitasatosporales > Streptomycetaceae > Streptomyces > Streptomyces sp. NPDC059455. The sequence goes on along the minus strand of NZ_JBHYVB010000200.1, from coordinate 950 downwards.
ATCCCCAGGTCCCAGCCGTCGTGGGCGTGGGTGCACAGGCAGTCCCGTGCGGAGGTCTCCGGCAGCCTGCCCACCGCGTCGAAGAGCACCTCGCGCAGTCGGCCCACGTTCTCCCCGAAGACCTTCAGCACCTCGGTGTGGGTGACGCCCTCGCCGGTCTCGACCCCCGCGTCCAGGTCGGTGACCAGCGTCAACGACGTGTAGCAGAGCCCCAGTTCACGGGCGAGTACCGCCTCCGGGTGGCCCGTCATGCCGACCACCGACCAGCCCTGCGCGGCATGCCAGCGCGATTCGGCCCGGGTGGAGAAGCGCGGTCCCTCGATCACGCACATCGTCCCGCCGTCCACCGGCTCCCAGCCGCGTCCCCGCGCCGCGTCCACGGCCGCCTTCCGGCCCACCGGGCAGTACGGGTCGGCGAAAGTGGTGTGCACCACATTCGGGATCCGGCCGTCCGGCAGCTGCTCGCCGTCGAAGTAGGTCTGCGTACGCCCCTTCGTGCGGTCCACCAGCTGGTCCGGGACGAGCAGGGTGCCAGGTCCGTACTCCGGCCGCAGCCCGCCGACCGCGCACGGGCCGAAGACCTGCCGCACCCCGAGCGAGCGCAGGGCCCAGAGGTTGGCGCGGTAGTTGATGCGGTGCGGCGGCAGGTGGTGCTTGCGGCCGTGCCGCGGGAGGAACGCGACCCGCCGCCCCTCGATGTCACCGAGGACGACCGAGTCGCTCGGCGCCCCATAGGGAGTCTCCACGGTGATCTCGGTCACGTCGTCGAGGAACGTGTAGAACCCCGATCCCCCGATGACCCCTATGTCTGCTTGCCTGTTGGTCTCGACCATGTGATCACCCTAGCCACCCGCGTCCACGCGAACGACACCCCCCCGCCCCCCCCGGGGGGGGGGGGGGGGGGGGTTGTTGACGTAGAACAACCCGGCCGGCGGCGGCGGGGCGCGCGC
>NZ_JBHYVB010000199.1:17429-21095 GCF_042750115.1 Streptomyces sp. NPDC059455 | reverse complement strand
ACCCCCCCCCCGCCTCCCGCGCGCGGGTCGGGTCCCCACCCCACAAGCCGGTCCCCCCGGGCCCCACCCTCAAGAGTCGGCGAGGCGGTCCATCAGGCGGGCGGCGAGCAGCAGAACCTGGCGCTCGGTCTCATTGAGGCCGGTGAGCGCGGTGTCGAGCCATGCGTCGCGCTGCGCCATGTCGCGGGCGAGGGCCTCGCGGCCCGCCTCCGTGATCTCCAGCAGCTGCTGTCGGCCGTCCCGGTCGTCACGGGTCCGGCTGATCAGGCCGTCGCGTTGGAGTTCGGCGAAGACCCGGGTCAGGGATTGCGGCTGCTGACGGTCGGCGGCGGCGAGGGCACCGGCCGACATGGGCCCGTTGCGCCGCAAGTGGCCGAGGACGCTGCTCTTGTTGAGGCTGAGCCCCTCCGCGGGGCGCTCCGCGCTCAGCCTGCGGGCGAGCCGGACCACGCCCTGCCGAATCCCGGCGGACAGGTTCTCGTGTGCTGGTTGCTCTGCTGCCACATCGCTAAGCTATCACTTACTAAATGCCACCGGTTGGGTTTACGCTAGGGCTCATCCTCAGGTCGGCCCCCGGCGGTGATGCTACGCAATGCTTACGTTCTTGACGCGGCTGCGTCGGGCACCGCGCTTCGACCCGAAGTGGCTGCGTCTGCGGGCGACCGCCGTGACCATGGCCACCGTGCTCGGTACGTACGGCTGGGCGCTGCTCATCGAGCATGCGGCCGGGCTGCGCTGACAGCGTCGTACAGGCCGTCGTGATCGCCTCCGCTCTCGGGCGGGTGCAGCAAGTCCTGGACCACACCGACCGGCTGCCGGCGTGTGTCGTGCTGCCGTGCGCGGCGGCCGGCGGAGCGGAGTTGACCACGTTGCTCCAGCGCCATCCCACCGTGGGTGACGTGGTCTTCGCCGTGGGCGCGGCCGGGGCGATCTGGTTGCGGCGGTTCGGAGTGCGCGCCACGCGGGTGGGCACTCTCCTCGCCCTGCCGCTGGTCGCCGTCCTGGTCGTGCCCGGTGGCGCCGGGCCCGCGGGCGGGCACGAGCGCACCGGGTGGGCGGCGGTGATGGCGCTGGTCGCGGTCGTCTGGGGAGCACTGCTGACGTGGGTGGCGCAGCGCACCCGGCTCATCCGCAGGCCACCGGCTGCCGAAGTGGCCGCGGCAGCGGCCGGGGCACGGCGTGGCGGGATACCGGCCGGCACCCGGATGGCGTCGCAGATGGCGGTCGCGCTGGCGGCGGCGTTCGCCGTGGGCCGGACGCTGTGGCCGGACCACTGGACCTGGGTGGTCCTCACCGCGTTCCTGGTCTGCAGCGGTGCGCGAAGCCGGGCGGATGTGCTGGTGAAGGGGGTGTGGCGGACGGTCGGTGCCGCGGTCGGCACGGTGGCGGCGGGCGCCCTCACCGGATCGTTCGGACCCCGCTCGGACGCCGCGGTGGTGCTGATCTTCGCGGTGCTGGCGGTGGCCACCTGGCTGCGGGAGCTGAGCTACGCGTACTGGGCGGGCTGTGTCACGGCCGTACTGTCACTGCTCTACGACTGGTTCGGGCAGAGCCCGGGGGGCTTGCTGCACACGCGGCTGGCGGGGATCGCGGTCGGCGCGGTCCTCGGCATCGCGGCGTCGTGGCTGGTGTTGCCGATCCGCACCTCTTCGGCGGTGCGGGCCCGCACCGCCGCCGCGCTGGCCGCGCTGACCGAACTGCTGGAAGCCGACTGGCGCGACGGCCGGGCCGTCCGCATGGCCCACGCCCGCTTCTGTCACCGCGTCGAGCAACTGGGTGTGACCACCGCGCCGCTGCGGACCCTGGCCGCGCCGCCCCTGCCCCGTGCGCTGTCCGTGCGGCGACGGCGGAGCGTCGACGCGCTGCGTGCCGTGGCGGCCTTGCGGCACTGCGCCGAACCGGTCGGCGATCTCGCCACCGCCGTCACATCCAGGCCGGACGCCCTCGCCGACGACCCGGGCCTGCGCGCGCGGCGTGACGAGGTGGCGGCGCACACACTCGCCGTACGCCGCGCCATCGGCCGCCGCCCGGCACCACCCGACACCCCCGCCTCGGCTCCACCGACGAAGGCCCACCCCACCGGACCGGAGGCGGCCGTGGCCTTGGCGGCCCTTGCCACGATCGGCACCCAACTCGACGTACTCACCGAGGTGTTCGGGCCGCCGCCGATTCCACCCGCGTCGCATCCGGCCGCGGCCACCGCCCGCTCCTAACGCATACGGCCGACCACCCATGGAGCAAACGCCGCGGCGACGCAACACTGAACGTGAAGATCCGCTGCCCGATTTGGTCCGGACCATTGACACTAGTGGTCTAGTCCTGTTGTCTCGTGGGCGCGCAACCTCCCCCATGTCTCCCGTCCATCCCTCCCCCTCTCCCCACACACTTCAGCTCCGCCTTCCCCCCACACCAAGGAGCGGCCCCCATGAGCCTCCGTTTCCCCTTGAGCAAGAGGGTCCTGACCGGCGTGTGCGCCTCCGTCGCCGCGGCCGGGCTGCTCGCCACGGTCTCGACGACGACCGCCGACGCGGGTACCACCTCCGCCGCCACGAAGGCGGCACTCCCCGACCACGCGCTCGTGGGCTATCTGCACTCGAGCTTCGCCAACGGCTCCGGATACACCAAGATGGCCGATGTCCCCGACAGCTGGGACATCATCGACCTGGCCTTCGGCGAACCCACCTCCACCACCTCCGGCGACATCCGCTTCAGCCTCTGCCCCCAGAGCGAATGCCCGAACGTCGAGTCGGAGGACGAGTTCAAGGCGGCCATCAAGGCCAAGCAGGCCGCGGGCAAGAAGGTGCTGATATCCATCGGCGGGCAGAACGGCCAGGTGCAGCTCACCACCACCGCCGCCCGCGACAAGTTCGTCGAGTCGGTCGGGGCGATCATCGACAAGTACGGACTGGACGGCCTCGACATCGACTTCGAGGGCCACTCGCTGTCGCTGGACGACGGCGACACCGACTTCAAGAACCCGAAGACCCCCGCGATCGTCAATCTCATCGCGGCCGTGAAGTCGCTCAAGGCGAAGTACGGATCCGACTTCGTCCTCACCATGGCTCCGGAAACCTTCTTCGTACAGCTGGGCTACCAGTTCTACGGCTCGGGCGCCTCCGGCGGCCAGGACCCCCGCTCCGGGGCGTATCTGCCGGTCATCCACGCGCTGCGGGACGATCTCACCCTGCTGCACGTCCAGGACTACAACTCCGGACCGATCATGGGGCTCGACAACCAGTTCCACACCATGGGCAACGCCGACTTCCATGTCGCGATGACCGACATGCTGCTCAGCGGCTTCCCCGTCGCGGGCAACGCCGACAACGTCTTCCCCGCACTGGACCCGTCCCAGGTGGCGATAGGCCTGCCCGCGAGCCCCAACGCGGGCAACGGCCACACCACGCCCGGCGATGTGACCAAGGCCCTCAACTGCCTGACGAAGAAGAGCGACTGCGGCGGCTATGAGCCCCACGGCAGCTGGCCCGCCCTCCGCGGGCTGATGGCCTGGTCGATCAACTGGGACGGCTTCAACGGCGGCGAGTTCTCCAAGAACTTCGAGACCTACTACGGCCGTTGAGCCATCGCCCCGGGCAAGGGGGGCCGCCGGCGGGCCCCCTTCCGGGGGGGGGAGGACTGGGGGGGTGAAAAACAACCCGTGAACCCCCG
>NZ_JBHYVB010000199.1:0-17419 GCF_042750115.1 Streptomyces sp. NPDC059455 | reverse complement strand
GCACACCCGGGGGGCTTTCAAAAAAAAAATCTCCAAACACAACCGGGCCGGCTCCCCCCCCCCCGGGTTTTGGGGCCGCGCGGGGGCCCCCAACCCCCGGGGCTTGCCTTCGTGTGCGCTTCAACTCCTACCGTTCACCCGCATGGAGACCATGGCGCACAACAGAACGCTGGGCCGCAGCGGCATCGAAGTGAGCCCCCTCGGCTTCGGCTGCTGGGCCATCGGCGGTGAGTGGCAGTCCACCGACGGGCAGCCCCTGGGCTGGGGCAAGGTCGACGATGACGAGTCCGTGCGCGCGATCCGGCGCGCACTCGACCTCGGCGTCACCTTCTTCGACACCGCCGACGCGTACGGCACCGGCCACAGCGAACGCGTGCTCGGCCGCGCCCTCGGCAAACACCGCGACGATGTCGTCGTCGCCACGAAATGGGGCAATGTCTTCGACGAGCGGACCCGGATCCGCGAAGGCCAGGACGACTCCCCGGAGCACGTACGCCGCGCCCTGACCGCCTCACTGCGACGCCTGAACACGGACCACATCGACCTGTACCAGCTCCACATCTCCGACGCCGACCCCGAGCGGGCCGCCCAACTCCGAGACGCCTGCGAGGAGTTGATGCGCGAGGGACTCATCCGCGCGTACGCGTGGAGCACCGATGACCCCGACCGGGCCGCCGTCTTCGCCGAGGGCCCGCACTGCGCGGCCGTCCAGCACCGTCTGAACATCCTCCAGGACGCACCCGAACTCCTCGCGCTCTGCGCGGAGTCGGACCTGGCCAGCATCAACCGCAGCCCCCTCGCCATGGGGCTGCTCGCCGGCAAGCACACCGCCGGGCGCGCCCTGGACGACGGGGACATCCGCAACGCGCCGCCCGCCTGGCTGCCGGGGTTCATCGCGAACGCGGGCGCGGACCCGGTCTGGCTCCGGCGGGTCGAAGCCCTGCGGTCCATCCTCACCAGCGACGGCCGCACCCTCGCGCAGGGCGCCCTCGCCTGGATCTGGGCCCGCAGCCCGCGGACGATCCCGATCCCAGGCTTCCGTACGGTCGCCCAGGCCGAGGAGAACGCGGGCGCGATCGCGAAGGGGCCGCTCACGGCCGGGCAGATGGCCGATGTCGACCGAATCCTGGGGCGGTGAGCGGCGGCGGCCAGCTGGTTGACTGGGCGCCTCGCCGGAGGGGACATCGACGAGACCGGTGCCGCGCATCAACGTCGGCGGGCGTTCGCCTTCGACGCGCTGGCGGGTCGAAGGAACAGGGCGTGGCGGGCTGGGAGTTGAATGTCGGGCATGGACGCACACGACACGCCGGACGCGCAGGACACCGCCAAGAGGCTGCGGGCCATCACCGACGAGCTCTCGGACCGCTTCTACGAGCGCGCCGACGTGGTGCGGACGCTGGTGGTGACGCTGCTGGCCGGGCGGCACTCCTTGGTGCTCGGCCCGCCGGGGACGGCGAAGTCCGAGCTGGCCCGGGAGCTCACGGGCAGGGTCGAGGGCGCGGCGTACTGGGAGATCCTGCTGTCGAAGTTCACCGCGCCCACGCGGATGTTCGGCCCCATCGACGTGGCCGCGCTGGCCCGGGGTGAGTACCGCCAGGTCTACGACGGCCGCGCCACGACCGCGCACATCGCGTTCATCGACGAGATCTTCAAGTGCTCCACGGCGGCGCTCAACGAGACGCTGGGCTATCTCAACGAGCGGATCTACCACCCCGAGAACGGCGGCGAGCCGATCCGCTGCCCGCTGATCGGGGCCATCACGGCGAGCAATGAACTGCCCGGCGGGGAGGACACGGCCGCGATCTACGACCGGCTGCTGGTGCGGATCGAGGTCGGCTACCTGGAAGATCCCTCGAACTTCGCCGCGCTGGTCCGCTCCGCCGTCAGCCGCCCGGCGGCATCGCCACGGACCACGGTCGAGCTGGCCGCGTTGCGGCACGCCGTGGCCGTGGCCGTCCCGGCCGTGGACGTCCCCGACGGGATCGTGGACGCGGTGTGCACGCTGCGGGCCGCCCTGCGCCGCAAGGAGCTCATCGCCTCCGACCGCCGCTGGCGGCAGGCGGTGGGCCTGCTCCAGGCGTCCGCGTACCTCGACGGCCGCCCGACGGTCGGCGAGACCGACCTGTCGGTGCTGACGCATGTGCTGTGGGACTCCCCCGCCGAACGCCCGACCGTCGAGCGCGAGGTGCTGCACCTGGTCAACCCCGACGCCAAGGAGGCCCTCGACCTGGCCGACGCCCTCGATGAGCTGGAGGCCCAGCTCGACGCCATGGCCGGGCAGTCCCGCGAGGCGCTGAGCGAGTGGGTCATCAGACAGGCCCACAACAAGCTCGCCATGGCGGGGAAGCGGCTGGAGAGGCTGCGCGCGGACGCGGTGCGCGCCGGTCGCTCCACCGCCGCCATCGACCGGGTCACCGGCCGCCAGCGCGCCGTCCGGGCCCGCGTGCTCACCGAGGCCCTCGGCGTGGACGCGAGCATGGTGCAGGCCCAGCTGTGAGCAAGCGCGACGAGCCCGCGCTCGACGAGCCGGCGAGCCGGGCCGGAGCGTGGCCGGACCGGTCCGCCGCCGCTCCCGTACGGCACACCGCGGCCGTGGTCGCGGACCGGTTCGACCGGTTCACCTGGCGCGACACCTACGAGCAGTCGGCCGGGCTGCGCGAGGTGGCCGAGGAGCTCAACGAGCGCCACGACCACGCCACCGATCTCCTCACCGATGTGTTCCTGGCCGCCTACAAGGTCAGGCCGCGGTTGCGCGAGCGCGCCGAGATGAGCCCCTCCCGGTTGGTCAACCACCAGGTCATCACCGCACTCGTGGAGTCACCGGAATTCGCCGAGCTGCGCCGGGAAACGGCCGGCGACCCGTACGCCGCCGCCATGGCCGTGCTCGCCCAGGCCGCCGCGGTGCGCGGGATGCTGGAACGATCCCGGGAGGCCCAGGAGCGGGCCGAGCGGGCGGGCAGGGCCCGGCAGGACGCCGACGGCGTGGCAACCGCCGTGGCCGAGGCCCTCCAGCGGAGCGCCGCCGAAGCCGACGAGGACGGTACCGTGCCAACCCCGGCCGCCGACGGCGTACGCCAGGCGATCGACGCCGCGGAGGCCGCCGATGCCGCCGAGGCCGCCGCGCGGCGAGCCGCCCAGCACGCCACGCGGGCCCTCGCGGCGGCGGCCCCCGGCATCCGCGCCGCCGCGCGGAACGCGGCGGGCAAGGCCGCCGAGGCCGTACGGGGGGAGGCCACGCTGATGCGCGCATGGGGCGTTGCCCCCGGCGAGCTGGAGCGGATGCCGTTCGACGAGCGAGCCCGGCTCGCCGAGCGGCTGCGCACCGGCCGCCTCGCCCAGTGGGCCGAACTGATCGGCCGCTTCCGGCAGATGGCCGACGGTGAGCGCGCCCGCAAGATGGAGAACAGCACCGGGGAGCTGGTCGGCGTCACGCTCGGCGACGACCTCTCCCGTGTCATCCCCTCCGAGCTGGCGGGCCTCGGCCTGCCCGAGCTGCGTGCGGTGTTCGCCGCGCGCTACGCCGCCGGAGAGCTGATGCTCTATGACGCTCAGGGAGAGCGGCCCACCGGCCAGGGCGCCATCGTCGCGTGCGTGGACACCTCGCACTCCATGTACGCGGCGGGGCCCGGCGGCGTCACCCGGGAGGCGTGGTCCAAGGCGTGCGCCCTGGCCCTGCTGGACCAGGCCCGCCACGCGGGGCGTGACTTCGTCGGCATCCTGTTCTCCGCCGCCGACAAGCTCCAGGTCTTCCGCTTCCCGGCCGGCGGGCCGCGGCCCGCCGGTATCGACCCGGTCCTCGACTTCGCGGAGACCTTCCTCGGCGGCGGCACCAGCTACCAGGCGCCGCTGACGGCGGCCGCCGGACTGCTGGAGGAGGAGTTCGGCGACGCCGCACGCGCACGCGGCGACATCGTGATGATCACCGACGACGAATGCGGTGTCACCGAGGAGTGGACGCGCGGCTGGAAGGACGCCAAACACCGGTTGGGCTTCCGGGTCTTCGGCGTGGCCATCGGCGCCCCGCGCGCCGCCGAGACCGGCTCGGTCCTGGAGGCCCTGTGCGACAACCTCCGCTCCATCGAGGACCTCACCGATGTCCACGCGGCCGCCGACCTCTTCCGCGTGATCTGACCGCGCCCACCGGCGGTTCACCAGGCTGGTGGCTGTCTCTCCTCGTTCCGTGTGGGTCGGGTCGCGGCTCAGACCACGGGGATGATGCCACCGTCGACCCGGAACTCGGCCCCGGTGAGCCACTTGCCGCGGTCGGAGGCGAGGAACGCGATCATCTCCGCGACGTCCTCGGGTTCACCTGGACGCCCCATCGGCACCTTCAGGTGGTCCACGATCTGCTGCTTCACCTCGTCGAAGGAGACCCCTTGGCCGTCGGCCAGCTGCTGGAGATGGCCGACCGCGCCCTCCGTGGCGACGAAGCCGGGCAGCACGCACACCACGCGGACGCCGTGCTCCCCCACCTCTGTCGCCAGTTCGCGGCTGTACGCGTTGAGCGCTGCCTTCGCCGCGGCGTACGACGCCTCGGCACGCTGGGGGAGCCGGCTGGCGATCGAGGAGATGTGCACCACGACGCCGGAGCCGCGCTCGATCATCCCGGGCACCAGGGCCCGGTCGATCCGGACGGCGCTGAGCAGGTTCATCTCCAGGTCGGCGAGCCAGGACGCGTCGGACCGCTTCAGGGTCGGCATCGGGGCGGTCGCGGCCCCCGCGTTGTTGACCAGGACGTCGATGCCTCCGACGCTGTCCAGCACCCGTCGGCCGAGGTCCGCCACCCCCTCCTCGGACCGCAGGTCCACGGGGAAGAAGGTGGCCGGCAGGTCTTCCGGGGGCGCGGTGCGCGAGGCCGTCAGTACGGTCGCGCCGGCCGCGGCGAAGCGTCGGGACGTCGCCTCTCCCAGTCCACGGCTGCCACCGGTGACCAGCACCCGCAGGCCGCTGAGCCCCTCATCCACGATCGCCATGCGCGTACTCCCTCAGTAAGGTGAACCGGACTCCGGAAACCGGCTCCGGAAACTGTACACATAACCGGAGTCCGACTCACCTTATGGAGGACTGTTGCCGTCATCACGTCCGATGCGCGCCGATGCCCGCCGTAACCGCGAAGCGCTCCTGACCGCGGCGCGCGAGGCCTTCCTGACCGGCGACGCCGACGCCCACGTGGAGGAGATCGCCCGGCGAGCCGGGGTGGCGGTCGGTACGCTCTACCGCCACTTCGAGACGCGTGAAGCGCTCGTCGCGGAGGTGTACCGCCAGGAGGTCGCCGAGCTCTGCGCGGCCCCCGCCCGGCTGCTCGCGGATCACGCCCCGGACGAGGCTCTGCGCCGTTTCCTGCTGCTGCTCGTGGAGCACTCGGCCGTGGGCAAGGGCATGGCCGAGGCGCTGGAGAGCATCATGGCCACGGGCTCCCCCATCTTCGACGACACGCGCGCCGAGATGGCTCGTGCCCTTGATGAGCTGCTCGCCGCGGGGGTTGCCGCCGGTGTCATCCGCCCCGGCATCAGCGGCCGCGTCCTTCTGCGCGCGCTCGGCGGCATCTGCGGAATGCGCGCCAACAAGGGATGGGAGGACGATGCGGTACGCATCACCGCGATCTTCTACGACGGGCTGCGCTACGGCGCGACGGGCCACGGCTGAACGGCCCGCGTCAGCCGTCCGCCACGGGGTGGCCGACGGATCGCGCGGCCCATGAAGCGAGGATGCGCAGCCGCTCGTGGCTGGGTGTGCCGGGCTCGGCGGTCAGCGTGATCAGCTGCTGGTCGGGGTCGTCGGTGCAGGTGAGGAAGGACCAGTCGAGGGTGAGCTCGCCGACGACCGGATGGTGCAGGACCTTCGTGCCCGTGCCCTGGACGGCGACGCGATGGGCGCCCCACCACCGCCGGAAGTCGGGGTCCTGAAGCGACAGCTCGCCCACCAGTTTGGCCAGCCGTGGATCGTTCGGGTCCCGGGCGGCCTCCATGCGCAGCTGCGCCAGGCTGGTCTGCGCCACCCAGTCCCAGTCCGGGTACAGCGCCCTGATGGCCGGTTCGCGGAAGACCAGCCGTACGAAGTTGCGCTTCTCCTCCGGGATGCGCGCGAAGTCGGTGAACAGGGCGGCGGCCATGGGGTTCCAGGCGAGGATGTCCGTGCGCCGGCCCAGGACGACGGCCGGTGTGGTGGCGAGGTCGTCCAGCAGCCGCCGCAGCTGTGGGTGGACCTTCTGTGTGGTGCGCCGCCGGGGCCGGGCGGCATCCCGGCCGGACAGTTCGAACAGGTAGGCACGCTCGCCGTCGTCGAGCCGGAGAACGCGCGCAAGGGTGTCCAGCACCGGTTCGGAAGCCTGGCGGCGGCCCTGTTCCAGGCGCGTGTAGTAGTCGGGGCTGATCGACGCCAGCAAGGCCACTTCCTCCCGGCGCAACCCCTTGACCCTGCGCCTGCCCGCCGAATCGGGCAGCCCGACCTGGGCCGGGCTCAGCTCCCTGCGCCGCGCCTTGAGGAAGGCGCCCAGTTCGCTGTGGTGCGCGTTGCCGCTGCTCATAGCCACAAGTCTGACAAACAACGAGGCCCGTGACAGGGGGCCTGGCCTGTCCCAGGACAGCGCTGTCCGGGGACACAAGCCGCCCCTTACCCGCCCGCGTACCGCGTGCGAGTGTCCGGTGACATGACCGGCGGACGGCCCGCCCCACTCACCCGCGCCCAGGAGCCACAGAACCGTGAAGACCAACGTCACCTTCCCCAGCAACCATCTCGCCATCGCCGGGATTCTCTTCACCCCCGACGACCACACCGGCGGCCGGCGGCCGGCCGTTGTCATCTCGCACCCGGGAGGCGGTGTGAAGGAGCAGAGTCCGAGCATCTACGCCGAGCGTCTGGCCGGCGCCGGGTTCGCCGCGCTCGTCTTCGACGCCGCCCACCAGGGCGAGAGCGAGGGCGAGCCGCGAGGTCTGGAGAACCCCTTCCAGCGAGCCGAGGACATCAAGTCCGCCGTGACCTATCTGACCACTCGTGACGACATCGCCCCGGACCGTATCGGGGCTCTGGGCATCTGCGCGTCCGGCGGTTACGTTCCCTACGCCGCGCAGACCGACCACCGCATCAAGAGCGTCGCCACGGTCAGCGCCGCGGACCTCGGGTCGGTGTTCCGCGAGGGACTGGGCCGCGCACAGGACCCGGCGGTCCTCCAGGCCATGCTCGACCAGGCCGGCGCACTGCGCACCGCGGAGGCGCGCGGCGCGGCCCCGCGGATGGAGGCATGGATTCCCGACAACGCCGAGGAACTGCTGGAGACCGCCACCCGGCAGTTCCGGGAGACGTACGAGTTCTACCGCACCCCGCGCGGCCACCACCCCCGCGCGAACCAGGGATGGGTGCTGCGCGGTATCGATCTGATCGCCCAGTACGACTCGTACGCGTTGATCCGGCTCATCTCGCCCCGCCCCCTGCTGATGATCGCCGGTTCGGAGGCGGAGACCGCCTACTTCAGCCGGGAGGCGATCGAGAAGGCGGCCGAGCCCAAGGAACTGCTCATCATCGACGGCGCCACCCACATCGATCTGTACGACAGGGACGAATACGTCACCCTCGCCGTGGACAGGCTCACCGAGTTCTTCGGCAGGTACCTGGCCGGCTGACCGCCCACCACCCCCGCCCGCCTCGCCGCCGCGGCCACGCCGGCACTCGCCACGTTCTGCTCCCTCGGCGCCATGCCGTCGGCCGCCGCCGACAGCGACGCCGACAACAGCCACAACATGAGCGGTTACGCCAAGACGGTCGGTATCGACGCGCCCACGTCCGACATCTTCGACTGCGCCGGGGTGCTGGCCAACGAGGCGGGGAAGTGCTCAGTGGCTCGAGGTAGCCGTCGGCTGGTGACCCGCTGACCCGTCCCACCCGCCCGGTGGCCGTCGGCCACCCGGCCGGCGGGCACCGCCGGTTTAACCAGTGGCGTCTCCGTGGATGAGCCCCATAGCTTGTGCGCTCGTGACTGGTGATCCGGAGAAGCGCGCGAATCGACGTGACCTCGGTCGGGTGTTCAACGAGGTGGCCGAGGGCTACGACCGGGTCCGGCCGGGGTACCCCGACGAGCTGTTCGCGGATCTTGTCGCCATCACCGGCATGGACGAGCGGTCGTCGGTGCTGGAGGTGGGCTGCGGTACCGGTCAGGCGACGCGCTCGCTGGCAGCGCTCGGATGCTCGGTGACCGCCGTCGAACCGGGCCGGGAAATGGCCGCACTCGCGCGCCAACGGCTCGCCACCCTCCCCAACGTCGAAGTCGAGACATCGACATTTGAGGAGTGGGACGACAGCGGCGTACGCTTCGATGCCCTCGTGGCCGCGTCCTCCTGGCACTGGGTCGACCCGTCGATCGGCTGGCGGCGAGCGCACGACGTACTCCGCCCCGGAGGCCGGCTGGCGCTGCTCGGCAACGTCGTTGTCCGCAGGCCGGGAGAGCCGGAGGTGTACGCCGAGACCGCCGATCTCCACGAGCGGTTCTGCCCCGGGAACCCCGGCTGGGGCCATCCGCCGCTCGAGGACGACGTACGCGGCACCGACGAGGGCTGGGGGCCGGTCGACGACCCCGGCGGCCTGTTCGGCCCACCGATCGTGCGCTGGTACCCGGCCGTTCAGTGGTTCAACGGGGAGGGCTTCGCCGATCACCTTCGCTCGACGTCGCTCTACCGGAGACTCGACCACGACGTCCGCGAGCCCCTGCTCGACGCCATCGCCGAGCGCATCCTTACCCGGATGGGTGACCGGGCGTCACGCCGCTATCTGAGTGTCCTCCGGGTCGGACAGCGCAGAGAGGTTCCGTGAGCTCATCGGGCCGAGCCTCCTACCCCAGCGCCATCAGGGAAGTGCGCGTCTCCTTGTCCATCTTCTCGATCGCGTACCGGAATGTGTCGCGGCTCATCTCGGTGTGCCATGTGCGCAGGAACTCGGCCACCTCATCCGGATGGACCTCGGCGGTGACCTTGAGCAGCCACCCACAGCCCTTCCGCACATACACATCGTCGTCGTGCATCAGCCGGGTGCAGTTGTCGAAGACGTGGGACAGCGGCAGTTCGAACACCGCCCGCCCCACCTTGCGCCGAACGAACTTCACGACGGCCACATTCGCGGCGCGCCTCGCCCAGCCGGACCGGGATTCGACCCAGGCTCGCGTCCGCGGGATCTGATCGAGGTGTCCGCGGAAGAACGGGTACAGCAACTTCAGGCACAGGTCGTCGCACTGCGCCCAGTTCGACACATACGATCCGAGCCAGTGCTCACAGCGGCCGAGCAGTTCGGGGCCCAGCCCGACCCTCGCGACCTTGTGCAGGACCGCGAATCCCAACAGGACCTCTTCGTGGTAGGTGGCGCGCGACAGGACTTCTTCCGCGAGAGCCAGCCTGGTCGCCGCGGGGACGTCCGGCCGCTCGCGGAAGTAGTCGTTCGCTATCTCCACGGCGGAGGCATTGCTCACCCCGAGCGCGCGGATCCTCCGCGGAAAGTAGCGCTGCATTCGGACCGCGAAGTCCGTGTCGGCCCTCGCCGCGAGGGATCCCAGAAGGTCGTCGGCCGCCGCCGCCACGTCCATTGCCATGCTCCCAGTGTGCGGGAGACCGGGTTGGCGACGATCAGCCCTCGTAGCTCCGGATGGCGGCGACCTTCTCCGCCGACGGGGAGGTCTCGTCGAAGCTCTGCGCGAGCCAGTCGTCGGTGAGCGCACGGGCGAGCTCCAGGCCGATGACGCGCTGGCCGAAGCAGAGCACCTGGGCGTTGTTGCTGAGGACCGAGCGGCGCACGGAGTAGCTGTCGTGGGCGGTGACCGCGCGGATGCCGGGGACCTTGTTGGCGCTGATGGCCACACCCAGGCCGGTGCCGCACACCAACAGGGCGCGGTCGGCGGTGCCTTCGGCCACCCGGCGGGCCGCTTCCACCGCGACATGCGGGTAGGCGGTGTGCTCATCGCTGCCCACGCCGACATCGATGACCTCGGCGACCCGGGGGTCGTCCAGCAGGTCCCGCTTGAGGACTTCCTTGTAGTCGTAACCGGCGTCGTCGCAGCCGACGACGATCCGGAAGGCATGCGCGGTGGTCATACGGGATCGCTTCCTGTCGTCGCGCGGAGAGTGGCCACCGCGGTCAGCACCGCGGCGAGTGAGGTGGCTCCGGGGTCGGGGGTGCCCACGCTGCGGTCGGCGAGGGGGCGGGCGCGGCCCAGGCGGGGGCGCAGCCCGGCGGTGTTCTCGGCGGCCGTACGGGCTTCGGCCACGGCGGACGCGTACGCCTCGGACGCCGGGGCTCCGCTCCGCAGCCCCGTCGCGAAGGCGGTGGCGAACGGTGTGAGGGCGTCGACCAGGGTTTTGTCGCCCACCTCGGCCCCGCCGAGCGAGGTGACGGCGGTGAGCGCTTCCGCGGCGGCGGACGCCAACTCCTCGCGCCCCGGCGCCCGGTCGGCGGGCAGCGCGGCGCCGATGGCGCGCAGCCCCACCCCCCACAGCGCCCCCGAGGTGCCCCCGGCCTCCGCCGCCCAGGCATCACCCGCGGCGGCCAGCAGCGCCGCCGGGGCGAGCCGGTCGGTGTACGCCCTTTCGGCGGCCGCGAGTGCCGCGTCGACGCCCTTGCACATGCCACGGCCGTGGTCGCCGTCGCCCGCCACCGCGTCCAGCCGGCCCAGGTCCTCCGCGTCCCGGTGCAGAACGTCGCGAGCGGCGCGCAGGGCGTGGACGGCCAGTTCGGCGACCTCGACCGCCGCGCCGGACGCCGTGGCGGCGGACCGCTCCGGGCGGCGCGGGGCCGCGGCGGGCCGTACGGCGGTGTCGTCCAGCGGGGGTTCCGGCGGTGCCGTACGGGAGAAGGCCGGGGTGTCGGCCGAGGCGAGCCACAGCCGTTCCAGCTCCTCGTCCAGCCAGCTCAGGGTCAGCGAGCAGCCGGCCATGTCGAGACTGGTGACGAGTTCGCCGACCTCGGGGCGTACGGGCGTGAGCCCCGCCTCGTCCAGCTGACGGGCCACGGCACCCCACAGCACGTACAGCTCCTCGTACTTCGTGGCGCCGAGACCGTTGAGGACGACCGCGACCCGCCCGTCGTCGCCCACCCCGGCGGGCCGGTCCGCGAGCAGCCCCGTCACCAGGGCGCGGGCCAGGTCCTCCGCGGTGCCCAGGGTGTCCTCGCTGACCCCCGGTTCGCCGTGGATGCCGAGACCGAGGCCCAACCGGCCCTCGGGAACGGTGAACAGGGGCGCTTCGGCGCCCGGCAGGGTGCAGCCGTCGAAGGCCACTCCGAGCGTGCGGGTACGGGCGTTGGTGTGCTCGGCGACGCGGATGACCTCCTCCAGGGAGGCGCCTTCCTCGGCCGCCGCCGACGCGGTCTTGAAGACGACGAAGCCACCCGCGATGCCACGCCGCCGCGCCGTCTGGTCGGCGGGGGCGGAGGCGATGTCATCGGTGACGGCGAAGCAGCGGGCGGCGATTCCGTCACCCTCCAACTGCCGTGCCGCGAGGCCGAAGTTCATCACGTCCCCCGCGTAGTTGCCGAAGAGGAAGAGGACACCGCCGCCCGCCTCCGCCGCCTCGGCGACCGAGCGGGCGCGGGCGGCCGACGGAGAGGTGAAGACATCGCCGATGACCGAGCCGTCGGCGAATCCGGGGCCGACGACACCGCAGAAGGCGGGGTAGTGGCCGGAGCCGCCGCCGGTGAGCACGGCCACCTTGCCCGCGCGGGCGGGCCGGGCGCGCACCACACCGCCGGGCACGGCCCGTACGTGCCCGGAATGGGCGGCGGCGAAGCCCGTGATCATGTCGTCGGTGAACCGGGCGGGGTCGTTGAAGAGCCTGGTCATCGTGTGCTCCAGCCTTCGCGTGCGATGTCGAGGGCCTGGCGGTAGGCGGCATAGCCCTCGGCGTAGTGGTCGATCAGCCCGCGCTCGGCGGTGACGGTACGGAGTTGGGCGCGCCAGGCGCCGGGGTCGACCGGCGTGCCCAGGGAGCGCCAGGCGACATGGGCCGCGCCGCGGATGCCGACAGCGTCGTCGCAGACCTCCAGGTCGCCGCCGAGGACACCGGCGAAGACGCGCGCCCACTCCCCGGAGCGCGCGCCACCGCCGCAGGCGGTGACGGTGCGGGTGACGCCGAGGGTTTCCATGCAGTGCCGCGCCGAGTAGGCGACGGCCTCGCACAACGCCCGTACCAGGTCGGCGCGGCCGGCCAGCGGGGAGAGGCCGTCCAACCGGCCACGGGCCCGCGGGTCGACGAAGGGCGCCCGCTCGCCGCTGGTGGACAGGAACGGCAGCGCGGTGACGCCCGCGGCGCCGGGCGGGGACTGGACGAGCAGCGCGTCCAGCGCCTCGATCTTCACATCGAGCAGCTTCAGCAGCCAGTCCAGGCCCGCGGTGCCGATCATGGCGGGCATGACCCGCAGGAACCGGCCCTCGTACGGGGTGGCCAGCACCATCCCGGCCGGATCCTCGGCGAGGGCCGGGCGCGGCTCGGCGTCCAGGACCTGGGCGGCGAGGGTGGTGCCGATGATGAGGTTGCCCTCCCCCGGTTCGGCGACTCCCGAACCGAAGGCGCAGGCCGGGATGTCGAACGGGCCGCCGGAGACCGGCAGCCCCGGGGGCAGGCCCAGGCGTCTCGCGGCCTCGGGCAGCAGCCGGTGCAGGGTGCCGGGCGGCGCCGGGTCGGGCAGCAGCCGGCGGTGCGCGGACAGCCCGCACAGTTCGAACGCGGTCTCGTCGTACGTACGGGTGGCCACGTCGAGGAACGGCTGCGAGGCGTCGGAGACGTCGACGGTCACGGCGCCGGTCAGCCGTTGTACGACGGCGTCCACGCAGTACCCGGCGACCTCGGCCGCCTCCAGCCGCTCCGGCTCGTGCTCGGCCAGATGTGCCAGCAGGGGTGCCGCGGAGCCCGGGAAGAGGCCGACGCCGGTGCGCCGGTGCAGGGCGTGCAGGGTGCCGTCGGCGGTCCACCGGTCGAGCCGGTCGGCGGCCCGGCCGTCCATCCAGGACAGCGCGCGGCCGACCGGGGCGCCCGAGGCGTCGCGCAGCCACAGGCCGTCGCCCTGCCCGGTGAGGGCCAGGGCCTCGACCGGTTCGTCGCCCAGCTGCGCGGCGTCGGCGAGCGCCGCCCGTACGACGGTCTCCACGGTGCCCACGACATCGTCCGGGTCCTGCTCGACGCGGTGTCCGGGCAGGGTGTAGACGGTGCTGCGGGCCTCGTGCGCGGGGGTGGTCCGGCCGTCGCGGGAGATCAGCTGGGCCTTGGTGACCGAGGTGCCGATGTCAACTCCGACGATCATGGCCGGCTCCCGGTCAGCACCTCCGGATTGGCCACGTGCCGCAGCGGTTCGCCGCGCAGGAAACGGGCGGCCTCACCGGCGGTGATCAGGGCGGCCCGGTCGGCGGTCCGCCGGGTGGCGCCCGCCAGGTGGGGTGTGGTGATGACGTTGGGGGCCTTGTGCAGCGGCCAGTCGGCCGGGGGCGGCTCGATGTCGTAGACGTCGAGGGCGAGCGCGCCGAGCCGACCGGACTCCAGCAGGCCGGGCAGCGGCGCGTAGTCGAGCAGCTCACCGCGGGCCGAGTTGACGAGGACGGCGCCCTCGGGCAGCAGCGCGAGGTTGTCGGCGTTCAGCAGATGCCGGGTCTCGGGGGTGACCCGGGCGTGCAGGCTCACCACGGAGCTGCGCCGCAGCAGGTCCTCCAGGGCGGTGAGCTCGACACCGTCGGTGTGTGCCCGTGCCGGGTCCGCGTACGGGTCGGAGACGACGACGTGTGCGCCGAAGGCACGCAGCACCCGGGCCACGATCGAGCCGATGGCCCCGTACCCGACGAGGCCGACGGTGGCGCCGTCGAGCTCGAGACCCGCGTTCTCGTAGGCGTAGTAGTCACCACGCCAGGTGCCCTCCTTGAGGGCCGCGTCGGCGTGGGTGATGCGGCGCATGGCGGCGAGGATCAGGCCGACGGCGAATTCGGCGGCCGCGGCGGCGTTGCGGCCCGGTGTGAAGGTGACGGGGATCCCGGCGGCGGTGGCCGCGGCCAGGTCCACGTTGACCGGGCCGCCGCGGGCCACGCCGATGAACTTCAGGCCGGGCGACTCGCGGATGACACGGGCGGTGAAGGGCGCCATCTGGGTGAGGGCGACACTCGCGTCGCCGAGCGCCTCCAGGACCTGCTCCTCGGTGCCGCTGGCCTCCTTGACCCCGCCGTTCCCCTGCCCGTCGGCCCCCACCGGCCCGAAGGGTTCGTTCGGCCAGCGGGTGCGCAGCGTGCGGAAGCTCAGCCCGGCGGAGGGCAGGCCCTCGCTCAGGGCGGCGGAGAAGAGGCCGGGCGCGATGAAGTCGTCACCGGCTACCAGGACCGTGGTCATGTCGGTCACTCCCCTCGGGTCTCGAGCCTGCTGAGCAGGAAGTCACGTACGGCATGGTGGTCCGAAGAACGGTAAGCGGCGGAAGCCAGGGCGTCCTCGGCGGGTGGGTACTGCGGATTGGGAATGGCCACGACGGTCATCCCGGCGGCCGCGGCGGCGCGCAGCCCGTTGCTGGAGTCCTCCACCGCCAGACAGCGCTCCGGGGCCACGCCGAGGGCGCGCGCGGCGGCCAGATAGACGTCCGGGCTCGGCTTTCCGCGCTCCACCTCGGCGCTGGAGACGGTCGCCTTGAAGTGGTGGTCCACGCCGTGGTGGACGAGTACGGCGTCGATGACCCGGCGCGGTGCGGAGGAGGCGAGCGCCACGGGGGCGAGCTCGGCGGTGGCGGTGATCATTTCACTGGCTCCGGGCAGCAGGCCGATGCGGCCGTCGGCCAGGGCCTGGACCATGCCGTCGACGACGGCCCGCTCGGTGCTCGCGGCGGCGTCACCCGCCCCGCAGAACCGGGTGAGGTAGGCGGCCCATTCGGGGGCGCTCATCCCCTGGACGTCGCGCGTCTGCTCCGGGCCCCATGTGCGGCCGCGTGCGGCGGCGTAGGCGGCCCACAGCTCCTCCCACAGATGCTCGCTCTCCACGAGCACGCCGTCCATGTCGAAGACCACTGCGTCGGCCATGCGTACCCCTGATCTCCCGGCTGATGATGTCTGGCTGGCGGGGCACGGGGATGTCCGTGCGCCCGGCGGTGTCCGCCAGGTGGTGGCACCCGGCGTGGTCCGTCACAGCGAAATTAACAGTCACAGCGTGAGTTGTCACTGGTTCTATGTGAGAAATAAACACGGCAGGATGGAGGGCATGACTACTCCCCCGTCGTCGCGCGGTGCGCGGCAACAGCGGCAGCAAGTGATCGTCGACCACGTTCTGGCCCAGGGGGACGCCACCGTGTCCGAACTGGTCGAGCTGACCGGCGTCAGCCTGATGACGGTCCACCGGGACATCGCCGAGCTGGCGGACCGCGGCATCCTGCGCAAGTACCACGGCGGCGTCTCCGCGCAGCCCTCGATGGTCTTCGAGTCCAGTTCGGACTTCCGGCTGCATTCGCACGCCGAGGAGAAGCGGGCGCTGGCCCGCGCCGCCCTGCGGTTCGTGGCCCCGGGGATGTCGGTGATGCTGGACGACTCGACCTCGGCACTGGCCCTGGCGCGGCTGTTGCCCGAAGTGGGACCGCTCACCGTGGTGACCAACTACCGCCTGATCACCGAGGAGCTGAGGAGCGCCGAGGGCATCCGGCTGATCTGTGTGGGCGGCGAGTACTCGCGCACCCATGACTCATGGATCGGCCTGCCGGCGATGGACATGATCAGCGGCGTCTCCGTCGATCTGAGCGTGCTCTCCACCTCGGCGATCACCGCGGGCATGACGTTCCACCAGGAGCAGGAGATCGTCAGCATCAAGCGGGCGACCCGGCAGGCGGGCGCGACGAGCGTGCTGCTCATGGACCACAGCAAGGTGGGCCGTCGCGCACTGCACCGGCTGGAGAGCGTGGACTCCTTCGACCATGTTCTGCTCACCGGCCCGGTGGACGGGGAGCTGCTCCGGGAGATGCGGGAGCTGACGGATGTGAGAGTCGTCGAGACCGACTAGTTACCATCGATTCTCGTTATCCTTACCAGACCTCTTGATATTTCTCTCGGCTCGCTTGAGTATCTGCGGTCGTACTCCGTCATCCCCGCAGAGTGGAGAAAGCGATGCCGAAACCCTTGGTCCTGGGCTATCTGGGCGTACTCCTGTTCATGATCGGCGACGGTGTCGAATCCGGCTTCATCGCTCCGTACATGGCCGATCACGGCGCGGCGACGGACGTACGGGCCGGGTACGTCATCACGGTCTACGGCATCGCCGTCATGCTGGCGTCGTGGTTCTCCGGCGCGCTCTGCCAGGTGTGGGGGCCGCGCCGGGTGATGTGGACGGGCCTGGCGATCTGGGCCGTCTTCGACGCCGCGTATCTGCTCTTCGCGCTGGGCACCGAGAACTACCCGCTGATGCTGATCTTCTACGGCATCCGGGGCTTCGGCTATCCGCTCTTCGCGTTCGGCTTCCTCGTATGGATCACCAATACGGCACCGAAGGCCCGGCTGGGCACCGCGGTGGGCTGGTTCTACTTCGCCTTCACGGGCGGCCTGCCCACCCTCGGCTCGCTGTGGTCGAGCCTGACCATCCCCTCGTTCGGCCGCATGGGCACACTGTGGTCGGCACTCGTCCTCATCCTCATCGGCGGCGCCATCGCCCTGGTCGGCGCCCGGCGGAGGCCCGGCGGTGACCGGATGGCACCCCCGGAGGTCACCACCGGCGAGAGCCTGCTCAACTCCGTCTCCATCATCTGGACCCATCCGCGCGTGCTGGTGGGCTGCCTGGTCCGGATCATCAACACGGCCCCGGAGTTCGGCATGCTGGTGTACCTGCCGCGGATCTTCTCCGACGACGTCGGCTTCGGCGAGGACAAGTGGCTCCAGCTGCTGGCGATCATCTACGGCACGAACATCTTCTTCAACCTCATCTTCGGCGTCCTCTCCGACCGCATCGGCTGGCGCACGACCATCGCGGGCTTCGGCGCGCTGGGCTGTGCGATCAGCGTCACGACGCTGTACTTCGTACCGACCTGGCTCGGCCCGGACTACTACTGGGTCGCGGTGCTCGCGGGCATGTTCTACGGCGCGACCCTCGCGGGATTCGTGCCCATCTCGGCGCTCATCCCGTCGATGGCGCCCGAGAACAAGGGCGGTTCGATGGCCCTGCTCAACCTGGGCGCGGGCGGCGCGGCCTTCGTCGGCCCGGCCGTCGCCAGCCTCTTCCTCCCCCTCGTCGGCGCCGGCGGAGTCACGCTGATCTTCCTCGCCCTCTACCTGGTCGCACTCGTCCTGACACTGACGCTGAAGCTCCCCGAGGAACGCGACGGCGAGCCGTCGGCCCCGAGCCCGACGGACGACGGCCAGAAGCCCCGCACCGACACGGCCTCGACCACCTCCTCGCCCGCCACATCCGCCTGAGCCTCGGTGTGCGGGGCCCGCGCCGGCAGCCCGAACCAC
>NZ_JBHYVB010000198.1:16637-21333 GCF_042750115.1 Streptomyces sp. NPDC059455 | reverse complement strand
GACCTGCCTGTGGGGGGCAGGCCCCGCCCCTCACCCCCCACCACGACGGCGAGGCGGGACGGGCGGGCGCCGCCCCTCCCACAGGCAGGAGCGGGCGCCGCCCTTCGACTCCGCCGCGACGGCGGGTCTGGGGTCGGCCTGTGAGGGCGGGTGCCGCCCTTCCTCCCCGCCGCGACGGCGGGATGCCGGACGGTGGGGTCCGGCGGTGCCGAACCGCCCGCATGGGCGGGCGACCGGGCCGCAGGAGGCGAGCTCTGATCGACCGGCCTGCCTAGCGGGGGCGGGTGCCGCCCCTCGTCCCCGCCGCGACGGCGGGACGCCCGAGGTCGTAGTCCGGCGGTGCCGGACCGCCTGCTCGGCGGGTCACCGGGCGGGGCCTGCCTGTGGGTGTGGGAGGGCGGGTGCCGCCCTCCTCTCCGCCGCGGTGGCGGGACGTCCGACGTCGCAGTCCGGCGGTGCCGAACCAACCGCATGGGTGGGCCCGGGACCCGGAGACGAGCCCGGACCGGCCGGGAGCCTGCTTGTGGGAGGGCGGGTGCCGCCCTCCTCTCCGCCGCGGTGACGGGACGTCCGACGGCGCAGTCCGGCGGTGCCGAACCGCCTGTATGGGCGGGTGACCGCGTGCCAGGGGCCGAGCTCGGATCGACGGGGCGCGGGGGCCTGCTCGCGGGGGCGGGTGCCGCCCTTCCTCCCCGCCGCGATGGCGGGACGTCCGACGGCGCAGTCCGGCGGTGTCGAACTATCCGCATGGGTGGGCGACAGCCCAAGATGAGGGTCACCGGCCCCGGGGGGGCGAGCCCAGAACCAGCGAACCCGGCGACCCCAAGCGCCAGCGTTACCGCTGCAGCGCTTCCTTGATCGTCCGCATGACCTCCGTCAGCGGCGCGTCCGTCCGCGCCACCATCACCACCACCTCGTCCTTCTCCGACGCCGAGACCGCGGCCGCGGGGCGCCCGCCGGCCACGGCGGGGCGTCCCCCGATGCCGCTCCCGAAGGTCTCGCGGACGATCGCGAAGGCGTGGTCCAGCTGGGATTCCAGATCGCCCTGGCCGCCCGCCCGCAGCCAGCGCCGCAGCACATGGTTGTGGGCCGTGACCACGGCCGACGCGGCGACCTCGGCCAGCAGCGGATCGTCGTCGCCGTCGTGGTGGGCGCCTTCGTCGAAGTGGCCCAGCAGATAGCGGGTGAACAGCCGCTCGTAGCGGGCCACCGAGGCGATCTCCCGCTCCCGCAGCGCCGGTACCTCGCGGGTCAGCCGGTAGCGCTCCACGGAGACGCCCGGTGAGGCCGCGTACATCCGCATGACTTCCTTGATCCCGCGGCACACGGTGTCCAGGGGGTTCTCGTGCGGAGGCGCCGCGTCCAGCACCGCCGCCGCCCGCACCAGCGTGTCGTCGTGGTCCGGGAAGATCGCCTCTTCCTTGGAGCGGAAGTGCCGGAAGAAGGTGCGCCGGGCCACCCCCGCCGTGGCCGCGATCTCGTCGACGGTCGTCGCCTCGTACCCCTGCGTCGCGAACAACTCCATCGCCGCGGCCGCGAGTTTGCGGCGCATGGACAGACGCTGAGCCGCGGCGCGGCGGCTTCCCGCGCTCTCACCGCCACCGGATGAGGGGGTTCGTTTCGTACGCTCCGTACGCGTGGCCTTCACGGGCTGGGACATGTGGGGAACGTAACACGCTTGTGAGTGCCGGTGCGGGGGCAGACCGATGGACGGCTCCAGCAGCCCGCCCCACCGGGTACCGGAGTCAGACGGTCCGCCCCACCCGGAGGCGTACTCAGGCTTTGGCATACTCGCGGAAGCCGCGCCCGGTCTTACGGCCTAGGCACCCGGCGGCCACCAGATGCTCCAGCAGCGGCGCCGGCGCCAGGCCCGGCTCGCGGAACTCCCGGTGCAGCACCTGCTCGATGGCCAGCGACACATCGAGCCCCACGACGTCGAGCAGTTCGAAGGGGCCCATCGGATAGCCGCCGCCCAGCTTCATCGCGGCGTCGATGGCGTCCGGGGTGGCGTAGTGCTCCTGGACCATCTTCACGGCGTTGTTGAGGTACGGGAACAGCAGGGCGTTCACGATGAAGCCCGCCCGGTCGCCGCAGTCCACCGGGTGTTTGCGCACCGCCGCGCACACCGCGTGCGCGGTCGCGCGCACATCGTCCGCGGTCAGCACGGTGTGCACCACCTCGACCAGCTTCATCGCGGGCGCCGGGTTGAAGAAGTGCAGGCCCACCACGTCCTGCGGGCGCGAGGTCACCCGGGCGCAGGCGACGACCGGCAGCGAGGAGGTGGTCGTGGCCAGCACCGCGCCCGGTTTGCAGACCTTGTCCAGCACCCGGAACAGCTCCTGCTTGACCACCAGGTCCTCGGCCACCGCCTCCACGGCCAGGTCCACGTCGGCGAACGCGTCGAGCGCGTCGGCCGGGGTGATCCGTGCCAGCGCCTGCTCCCGGGCCTGCTCGGTCATCCGCCCCTTGGACACCGACCTTTTCAGGGATTTCCCTATGCGCGCCTTCGCCGCCGCGGCCTTCTCCAGGGTCCGGCCGGCCAGCACCACCTCCAGGCCCGCCTTGGCGAAGACCTCGGCGATCCCGGAGGCCATCGTGCCCGAGCCGGCGACGCCGACGGCGCGCACGGGGCGCGCCCCTTCCGTGGAGTGCCCGACCTCGGCCGTCGCGGCGTCGGGGACGATGCTGCCGCTGCCCGGCGCCTCGTACGTGTAGAAGCCGCGGCCCGCCTTACGGCCGGTGAGACCGGCCTGGGCGAGCTGCCCCAGGATGGGCGCGGGCGCGTGCAGCCGGTCGCCGGAGGCGGCGTACATGGCCTCCAGGACGGTACGGGCGGTGTCGACGCCGATCAGGTCGAGCAGGGCCAGCGGGCCCATCGGCAGCCCGCAGCCGAGCTTCATCGCGGCGTCGATGTCCTCCCGCGCCGCGTACTTGGCCTCGTACATCGCGGCGGCCTGGTTGAGATAGCCGAACAGCAGCCCGTCGGCGACGAACCCGGGCCGGTCGCCGAGCGCCACCGGCTCCTTGCCCAGGTCGTGGGCGAGCGCGGTGACCGCCTCGATGGCCGCGGGGGCGGTCAGCACGCTGGAGACGATCTCGACGAGCTTCATGGCGGGCGCCGGATTGAAGAAGTGCAGGCCCAGGACCCGCTCCGGATGGGCGGATTCGGCGGCCAGCCGGGTCACCGACAGTGCGTTGGTGCCGGTCGCGAGGATCGCGGCGGGGCTGACCACGGTGTCCAGCCCGGCGAAGACCTCGTGCTTGGTGTCGTAGTCCTCCGGCACCACCTCGATGACCAGCTCCGCGCCGGCGGCGGCGCGGAGATCGGTGGAGACGCGGAAGCGGTCGAGGATCGCGGCCCGCTCCCGCTCGCTGATCCGCTCGCGGTGCACGGCGCGGGCGGTGGCGACCTCGAGCGCGGTGACGGCTCGGCGGCAGGCGCTTTCGTCGATGTCGATACCGATCACCTCGCGGCCCGCCCGGGCCAGGGTTTCGGCGATGCCGGTGCCCATTGTGCCGAGCCCGACGACGGCGACAGTAGTGAGCGGGGCCCGGGAGGGGGAGAGATCAGAGGGGGACGTAGTGCTGACGCCGGTGTGTGGGAGACGGTCCATCGCGGACTCCAGAGGGTGTTCCCCGGACGCGGGGATGAAGTGACGACTGAGGGGAGCTCGTGTCATGCCACTGCTGCCGTTCACGCCACGCACGCGCGGGGGGCTGACTCGGCTGACACAAATCCCCGATGGAAGGGCTTGCACGCTCCCTTACGGACAGCGCCGCACGGAGGAAACTGCCCGTGGGAGACACGCGGCCGACCCTGTCCCGGGGCCATGCCTCAACTGCTGTTCTGGAATGCCGAACCGACGTCACACAAGGCGGCTGCGTCACCAGGCCGCCGGAGCAGGGGTGCTGCTCGTGTCGCCATATTAACTCGCGGGTAACCAAGATGCCAGAGCTCAAAGTGAGGCCGTGCCGGAACGCGGCCCACCGGGGAGGGGAGACCTCGTATGGACGATGAATTCCGGACGCTGACGGAGCGGGTACGGGCCTCGCTCCCAACCCCCCAGGAAACCGCGGCCCATGCCTCGCTGCTCGCGCTCGTGCGCCAGGGCACCCCCGCCGCGCGTGAACAGCTGGCCCGCATCCTCGTCGCGCCGGAGCAGCCGCTGTGGGCCCGGGAGACGGCCGCCTTCGTGCTCGGCAGCGCCGGAGACCGCCGGGCCTTCGAAACCCTTGTCCTCCTGCTCAACTACCGCGAGCCGGCCCGCTGTGCGACCGCCGCCCGGGTGCTGGCCCGGCTCGGCGATCCGCGCACCGCGCGGGCCGCCGCCGCCCTGGCCACGAACCCGCTGCGCACCGCGTACTCCCTGCACCCCATCCGGCTGCTGGTGGAGCTGCGGGCCCCCGAGTCCGTACCGGCCCTGGTGGCCGCCCTGGAACGGCAGTTGGCGGCCCGCGACCGGCACTGGGCGATCGCCCGCGCCTGCGTGGAGGGTCTGGGCGCGATCGGCGACGAGCGCGCCATCCCGGCCCTGACCGCCGCCGCCCAGCACATACGCCTCAGCGCGGCGGCCGCCGGCGGGGCGGGGCCGGACACCCGCGAGGGGGGGGGGGCCGCGGGGGGGGGGGGGCGGGGGGGGGGGGGCGGGGGCGGGGGGGGGGGTGGGGGTGGGGGGGGGGGGGGGGGGTGGGGGGC
>NZ_JBHYVB010000198.1:0-16627 GCF_042750115.1 Streptomyces sp. NPDC059455 | reverse complement strand
GCCCCGCCGGCCCGGCCCCCCCGGCGCGGGCGCGGTCGCCGCGTGCGGGGGCGCTGCGGGGGGGGGGGGCGCGCGGGCCCGGGCGGGCCAGGGCGGCGCGGCGGAGAAGGTGGGTGAGGCGCGGGTGCCGTGAGAGGGAGCGGGGGCGGCGGGTTTTCAGGGTAGTGGCAGTCAGAGCAGTGACAGCTGGGCCGGCGGCGAGTCGGCCCGGGCGTCCGGCTCCTCTTCGGTCCGGGAGTCCGGTTCGGTCCGGGCGTCCGGCTTCTCGGGCACATTGCGGTGGGTGCCCGACGCGTACGGTCCGATGCCGTACTCGGCGGCGAAGTCGTGCACCATTCCGGTGATCCGCCGCTGGTACCACTTCGGGGCGTAGGACCCGCCCTCGTACAGCGCGTCGTACCGCCGCAGCAGCCGTGGGTGGTGGTGGGTGAGCCAGGCGGTGAACCACTCACGGGCGCCCGGGCGCAGATGGAGCACCAGCGGGGTCACGGAGCTGGCGCCGGCCTCCGCGATCGCCCTTACGGTGGCCCGCAGCTGCTCGGGGGAGTCGCCGAGGAAGGGGATCACCGGGGCCATCAGCACACCGCACGGGATCCCGTGGGAGGACAGCGTCCGTACGACGTCCAGGCGCCGCTCGGGCGAGGGCGTGCCCGGTTCGACGGTGCGCCACAGCTCGCCGTCGGTGAAGCCGACCGAGACCGAGACGCCGATGTCGGTGACGCGCGACGCCCGCCGCAGCAGCTCCAGATCGCGCAGGATCAGGGTGCCCTTGGTGAGGATCGAGAACGGGTTGGCGCGCTCCGCGAGCGCCGTAAGGATGCCGGGCATGAGCTGGTACCGGCCCTCGGCGCGCTGGTAGCAGTCCACGTTGGTGCCCATGGCGATGTGCTCGCCGGTCCAGCGGCGGGAGGCCAGCTCGCGGCGGAGCAGCTCCGGCGCGTTGGTCTTCACCACGATCTGGGAGTCGAAGCCGATCCCGGTGTCCAGGTCGAGATAGCTGTGGGTCTTGCGCGCGAAGCAGTAGACGCAGGCGTGGGAGCAGCCGCGGTATGGATTCACCGTCCACTCGAACGGCATCCGGGAGGCCCCGGGCACCCGATTGATGATCGAGCGCGCCCGGATCTCGTGGAAGGTGATCCCGCGGAACTCCGGGGTGTCGAAGGTCCGGGTGGTCACCGCGTCCGCGGCGAAGAGGGCCGGGGTGGCCGCCGTGTCGTCTCGGGTCAGGTTGTCCCAGCGCATCGCAGGCACCTCCGGGTCTCGCTCGATACCACAATAGAACACATGTTTGATTGGTTTTAGTCAACCCCGGATTTGGGCCGGTGCCCCTGAGGTGGTTGGCTTGCGCCTGTCAGGGCGCCATGGGCTGGAGGCGCCACGTCGAGGGCGGAAGGAAATGCGATGGGGCAGGTCGAGGCCACCACGGAGCGGATCGTCACGGGTAAGCCCGAGGATGTGTTCGACGCACTCGCCGACTACCGCGACACCCGCCCCCGGCTCCTCCCGCAGCAGTTCAGCGAGTACGAGGTGCGCGAGGGCGGCGACGGCGAGGGCACCGTCGTGCACTGGAGGCTCCAGGCCACCAGCAAGCGGGTGCGCGACTGCCTGCTGGAGGTCTCCGAGCCGTCCGACGGCCAGCTGATCGAGAAGGACCGCAACTCCTCGATGGTCACCACCTGGACCGTCACCCCGGCGGGTGAGGGGAAGTCGCGGGTCGTCGTCACCTCGACCTGGACCGGCGCGACCGGCATCGGCGGCTTCTTCGAGCGGACCTTCGCCCCCAAGGGGCTGGCCCGGATCTACGACGAGCTGCTGGCCAAGCTCGCCGCCGAGACGGCCGAATAGCGCCTATGGCGCGGCTTTTGGCGCGGCTTTTGGCGCCGTTTATGGCGCCCATGACGTCCTGAGCCCGTCCCCGGCCCCGCCTCCCGGACCGAGCGTCACACTCACCGGTTCGGGTGGTTTTCTCCGCGGTCCCGCATACCCCCATACACACTCTCACCGGGGCGAATGCCGTCCGCGACCCCTCGTCGGCGATTCGTCGCTGTTTGCCCCCCGTTGCGCGTGATGCGAGAAATGGGCGGCGCAGACGTGACGAGGGGAGAAGGACGTGGGCGGCACCACCGGGACCACCGGCGCCACCGTGCCCAAGCGGCGAGAGAGCCGCGAGCACGGCGGATACGAACCGGCGGGCCCTCCCGCCCACGCCACCGACGACGGAACCGAAGCCGGCGGCGCCGGGGCGGGTGCGGCGCCGCCCCCGGCGGACGGCGCCGCCCCGGCGCGCGCCTCGCTCAGCCCGGCCCGGGTGCGGATGGTCTTCTTCGGGCTGATGCTCGCGCTGCTGCTCGCGGCCCTCGACCAGACCATCGTCGCCACCGCCCTCCCCGAGGTGGTCGGCGAACTCCACGGCCTGGGCAAGATGTCCTGGACCGTCACCTCCTACCTCCTCGCGGTCACCGTCGTGCTGCCGCTCTACGGCAAGCTGGGCGATCTCATCGGCCGTAAGAGCGTCTTCGTCTTCGCGATCGTCGTCTTCATCGCCGGATCCGCGCTCGCGGGCTGGTCACGCACGATGGAGGAGCTGATCGCCTTCCGGGCGGTACAGGGCGTGGGCGCCGGCGGTCTGATGATCGGCGTCCAGGCGATCATGGCCGATATTGTTCCCCCGCGGGAACGTGGCCGCTATATGGGGCTCATCGGCGCCGCGTTCGGTCTCGCCTCGGTGGCCGGGCCGCTGCTCGGCGGGTTCTTCACCGACCATGCCTCCTGGCGCTGGTGCTTCTACGTCAACGTCCCCTTCGGGCTGCTCACCCTCGCCGTCGTGGCCGCCGTCCTCAAGGTGCCGGAGCCGCCGCGGCGGGCCCGCTTCGACTATCCGGGCGCGCTGTTCCTGTCCCTGTTCTCCACCTGCGCGGTGCTGCTGACGAGTTGGGGCGGCACGGAGTACGCGTGGGGCTCCCGCGTCATCCTCGGGCTCGCCCTGGGGGCGGCCGGTTCGGCGATCCTCTTCGTCGTCGTGGAGTGCGTCGTCCCCGAACCCATCATCCCCATGCGGCTGTTCCGCGACTCGGTCTTCTGCGTCAGCGGGCTGATCGGCGCCGTCATCGGCGTCGCCCTCTTCGGCGCCGCCAGCTATCTGCCGACCTTCCTCCAGATGGTCGACGGCGTCTCGGCCACCGAATCGGGGCTGCTGATGGTGCCCATGATGGGCGGCATGGTGCTGGCCTCCATCCTCTCCGGACACCTCATCAGCGCCACCGGCCGCTACAAGGTCTTCCCCGTCGTCGGCGGGTTGATCTCCATCGCCGGCATGTGGCTGCTCTCCCGGCTGGAGGAGGACACCCCCCGCCAGGACTACAGCCTGTGGATGGGCGTCCTCGGGCTCGGTATCGGGCTCGTCCTGCCGGTGCTCGTCCTCGTCGTGCAGAACTCCGTGCCCGCGGCCGACCTCGGCTCGGCCACCAGCGCCAACAACTACTTCCGGCAGATCGGCGGCAGCGTCGGCGCGGCCGTCTTCGGCACGCTCTTCGCCAACCGGCTCACCGACCGCCTCCAGGTCGACCTGCCCTCCGGAGCGGCGTACGGGAGCGGCGGCGACGGAACCGGTCTGCCCGACCCCGACTCGGTCACCCCGCAGATGGTGCACGCCATGCCGGGCGCCCTGCGTGACGGCTACATCGCGGCGTACGCCCACGCCATACCGCGGATCTTCCTCTATCTCGTGCCGGTGCTCGTCCTGGGCTTCCTGCTCGCCTTCCTCCTGAAGGAGAAACCTCTGGTGTCCCACACCGACTATGCCGTCCAGCAAGACCCGCAAGATCTGCACGACCCCGTGGTACCGGCCGCGCGCACGAGCGCCCGGCCCCGGCACGCCGCGGCCGCCTCGCCCACCGCGCCGCCGCCCACCGCGGGCGTCCCGGTCTGCGGCACGGTCCAGCACCACGACGGCACCTCGGTCCCACGGGCGGCCCTGACCCTCATCGACGTCGGCGGACGCCAGATCGGGCGCGGTGCCACCGGGGAGGACGGGCGGTACGCGCTGAGCACGCCAGGCGCCGGGTCGTACGTCCTGATCGCGGCGGCCGGCGGCCACCAGCCGCGGGCGGTCAGCGTCACCGTCGGGGACCGGCCGGTCGAGCTGGACGTGGTACTCGGGGGTGCGGGACGGCTCGCCGGTGCCGTCCTTACGGCGGACGGCACGCCCGTAAGGGAGGCGACGGTCACCCTGACCGATGTGCGCGGCGAGGTCGTCGCGGCCACCCGCAGCGGACGCGAAGGGGGCTATGTGATGGACGAGTTGGTGGCGGGCGAGTACACCCTCGCCGCCAGCGCCCCCGCGTTCCGCCCCGCCGCCCTCCCCGTCACCGTCCAGGCCGCCCGCGAGACCCGGCAGGACATCGAACTGGCCGGTGGCGCGGTCCTGCGCGGAGTCGTGCGGGCCACCGGCGGCCGGGTGGTGGAGGACGCCCGGGTCACGCTGCTGGACGCGGCGGGCAACGTGGTCGACACGGCGACCACGGGCCCCGAAGGCGCGTTCCGCTTCATTGACCTGTCGGCGGGCGAATACACGGTCATCGCGGCCGGCTACCCGCCGGTGGCGACGGTCCTCCAGATCGCGGGCGGCGGCCGTACGGAGCGCGATCTCCAACTGGGCTACGAGGACTAGGCGCACTAGGCGGACTAGGGGGGCTAGGGGGCGTCCGACGGATCGTGCCGCCTGCGGCGGGCTGCTCCCCTCCCCGCCCCTTCCCTCAACCGGGGCTCCGCCCCAGACCCCGACCGCGTCGCGGGTGGCGCGGTAGGCGCGCTGGCCGGTGAGTTGATGGCGGCGGTGGTCGGCTCGTCGGCCCCTGGGGGCCAGGGGCGGAGCCCCTGCCACGCTGCGGAGCCGCATATCGATGCTGCGGGAACGGGCGGGGAGGGGGAAAGATCCGCCGGGAGGCGCGCCGCGGCGACTCCCTCGCACCTAGTCGCACATGACACCTATTCGGGTATTGCCTCCCGCAGTCGCCCGCAACCGCCGTACCGTGGGTAGCGCTGTCGCAGATCTTGCGTGCGAAGGAGTCTTCCGCCTATGGAGTACGGCACGTCGCGCTGCGACGACGGCCAGGGCGAGCCGCCCGTGGTGCCGGAGCAGCGCAGGGGTGTCCACGGGAGGATGCCGCTCGCGGTCGTCGTCATCGACGCCGAGGGGCGGGTCACACACTGGAGTTCGGGGGCGCGCAGGCTCTTCGGACCCACGCGGCAACAGGCCGTCGGCCGTCCCGCCGTCGACCTGATGCCGGTCTCGGGGGCGTTACGCCACGCCGAGGTGCGCACCGACGCGACGGGCAGCCCGGAGCTCGACGACTCGCGGCTCGGCACCGTTTACTACCCCACCGCGGGGCGGGCCCGGATGGCGGAGCCGGGCCTTGGCCGGGTTGACGTCCTGTGGTGGGCGTATCCGCTGGTGGGCCCCGGGCCGGAGCGGCTGCTGGTGTTGGCGGCGGACGTCCAGGGGGTGGGCGGGGACGCGCTGGGGCGCGATGAGCGGATCGGGCCCGGATTCGCTCTGCACACCGAGTTCCCCGGCGCCGAGCGGCTGGCCGGCCGGCTGCCGGACATCCTGCCCAACATGGGCCCGGCCACGGCCGGCCGGATCGTCGCCCAGGTGCTGGAACTGGGCTATCCGGTACTGGAGATCAGTCACCACGAGCGCGTCCCGGTGACCCCGGACTGGGGGATGCCCCGCTACCGCGAGCGCCGGGCGCGCCAGGAGGCCGTACGCCGGAGCGCGATCGCGGCGGACGGCGCACCGGATCGGGCGCACGCCCCCGAGCGTTCGCCGGACCCCGACGAGGTGGACCTGGAGTACGCGGCGGTCCGTGAGCGGCTGGAGTTCCTCAACGAGGTCAGCGGCCGCATCGGCACCTCGCTGGACCTCGCCCGCACCATCCGCGAGGTGACCAGCGCGGCCGTCCCGCGCTTCGCGGACTTCGCCGGGACCCATCTGCGCGCCCAGGTCCTGGCGGGCGAGGGGTTCCCCGACGGCCCGCCCGACGTCACCACCGTCTGGCACCGCGTCTGGGTCGAGCACAACGACGAACCGGGCCGCTGGGACGACACCGTGCCGGTCGGGGAGAGCATCGCGTTCCCCGAGCACACCCCGTTCTTCCAGTGCATGGTCACGGGCGAACCGGTGCTGATCCCGCACATCAGCGACGAGGTGGGCGACCGGATCGCCGGGCAGTTCGAGAAGCGCGACCTCAGGCCCCTGATCAACGGCCGGTCGATCCTGATCGTGCCGCTCAAGGCGCGTGATGTGGTGCTGGGCTTCATGGTGCTGCTGCGGCGCCCGGGGCGGGAGCCGTTCGACGACATGGACCGTACGACCGGCGCCGAACTGGCCGCCCGCGCCGGGCTCGTCCTCGACAACGCCCGGATGTACACCTACCAGGAGAACGTCGCCGAGACGCTCCAGGACAGCATGCTGCCCCAGGTGACGCCGCGCATGGCGGGCTGCGACACCGCCACCCGCTATCTGCCCGGCACCCGGCTCGGCCGGGTCGGCGGAGACTGGTTCGACACCATCAAGCTGCCCGGGTCGCGCACCGCGCTGGTGGTCGGCGACGTCATGGGGCACGGGCTCACCTCGGCGGCGATGATGGGGCAGTTGCGCACCGCCGTGCAGACCATGGCCGCGCTCGATCTGCCGCCCGCACAGCTGCTGCGCAACCTCGACGATCTGGCCCAGCGGCTGGGCGAGCACTATCTGGCCACCTGTCTGTACGCCGTCTACGACCCCGTGAGCTCCGAGCTGGTGGTCTCCAACGCGGGCCATATCCCGCCCGTGCTGGTGCGGGCCCGGGACGGCCGCAGCGAGCTGCTGGACCTGCCGACCGGGGCGCCGATCGGCGTGGGCGGGGTGCCCTTCGAGACGGTGACGGTGCGGGTGGCGCCCGGCGACCGGCTGGTGCTGTGCACGGACGGCCTGGTCGAGGTGCGGGGCCAGGACATCGGCGCCGGGATCGCCGCGCTGTGCGAGTCCGCGGCGCATCCGGCGGCGTCCATGGACGACGCCTGCGACACCATCATCCGGGCGCTGGCCGCCGCCTCCCGCGACACGGACGGCCGTGACGGCCGTAAGGACGACGTGGCGCTTCTGATGGCCCGGCTGAACGGCATACCGGCCGAGGATGTCGCCCAGTGGCGGCTCGCGCTGGACCCCAGCGAGGTCGGGCGGGCGCGCCGGCTCGTCCGCGAGCGGCTGCTGCGGTGGGGGCTGCCGGAGTCCGTGGAGACCGCCGAGCTCCTGGTGAGCGAGGCGGTGACCAACGCGATACGGCACGCCCACACCCACCATGTGCGGCTGCGGCTGGTGCGCACCGACGCCCTGCTGTGCGAGGTCACCGACGACGACCACGAACTGCCGGCGCTGCTGAGCGCGGACCGCGACGACGAGAGCGGGCGCGGGCTGCGGGTGATCAGCAAACTGGCGCGCGAGTGGGGGACGAGCCGCACGGGGCGCGGTAAAACGGTGTGGTTCGAGCAGGCGTTGGCACATCCGGCCGAGTAGGCATTGGCAAATCTGACCGAGCAGACGTCGGCACATCCGGCCGATCAGGCGTTGGCACACCCAGGGGAGCGGCGATGAGTGTCTCGGAACGCTACCGGCAGGCGTGGGAGAGCTACTGGCGGGAGACCTCGGACGTCCCGGGGGACGCCATATGGGACGTGGACCCCTCGCTGGGCGCCGCCCCGCACCTGGACCTGCTCGCCCCGCACGCCGACACCTCGCTGCCGATCGTCGACCTGGGCTGTGGCAGCGGCACCCAGACCCGCTATCTGGCCGCCCGCTTCGGGCGGACGCTGGGCGTGGACCTGTCCCAGGCCGCGGTGGAGCACGCACGGCGCGCCGACTCGGCGGGCGCGGCGGAGTACCGGCGGCTGAGCCTGACGGACACGGCCGCGGTGGCGGACCTGACCCGGCGGCTCGGCGACGCCAATGTGTACATGCGGGCCGTCATCCACCAGAGCGACGCCGCCGACCGGCGCCCGGTCGCGGAGGCGGTGGCCACGCTGCTGGGGCGGCGCGGGCGGGGGTTCGTCGCGGAGCTGACGGAGGAGTCCAAGGCCGTGCTGGCGAAGCTGGCGGCGAGTCCGGGCGGTCCGCCGCCGAAGCTGCGCCGGGTCCTCGACCACGGGCTGCGGCCGGCCGACGCGCCGGACAAGGAGGTTCCGGAGGTGCTGGCGGAGGCCGGGCTGGAGATCCTGGCCGACGGCCCGACGGCGCTGGCCCAAACGGAGCAGTGGCCGGACGGCTCCCGGGTCGAGCTGCCGGCCCGCTGGTTCGTGGTCTCGCGGGCGTAGTCCGACGTGGCGGTCGGACCCCGCGCGCCGCAGGCCGGATCAGTGGACTGGACCAGTTATCCACAGGGGTGGTTCGGGTCGGGCGCGGCGCGTAACGTGACGAGGCATGAAGATCCTCATCAGCGCCGACATGGAGGGCGCCACCGGCGTGACCTGGCCGGCTGATGTGCTGCCCGGCACCCCGCAGTGGGAGCGCTGCCGCCGTCTGTTCACCTCCGATGTGAGCGCGGCCGTGGCGGGGTTCCTCGACGGCGGTGCGGACGAGGTGCTCATCAATGAGGCGCACTGGAGCATGCGCAATCTGCTGCTGGAGGAGCTGGACGAGCGCGCGCAGATGCTCACCGGGCGGCACAAGACCCTGAGCATGGTCGAGGGCGTGCAGCACGGTGATGTGGACGGGGTGGCGTTCGTCGGCTATCACACCGGCGCGGGCACCGAGGGCGTCCTCGCCCACACCTACCTGGCCAACTCCATCACCGGTGTATGGGTGAACGGCGCGCGGGCGAGCGAAGGCCGGCTCAACGCACTGGTGGTCGCCGAGTACGGGGTGCCGGTGGTGCTGATCACCGGGGACGACAAAACCTGCGAGGACGCCAAGGACTATGTGCCCGGCGCCCGGTGCGTCGCGGTCAAGGACTATGTCTCGCGCTATGCGGCGGTCTGCCGCACCCCCGCCCGCACGGCCGCGGACATCCGGGAGGCGGCGCGGGAGGCGGCGGCGCTGGCGGTGCGCCATGAGCCCGCCCGCGGCGGGCCGTTCACCCTGGAGCTGGAATTCGACGCCGAGCATCTGGTGGGGGCGGCGAGCGTCGTGCCGGGCGTGGAGCGCAGCGGCGAGCGGCGCGTCGCGTACACCTCACCGACCATGTACGAGGGGATCCGCTGCTTCAAGGCCGTCACGACGGTCGTCTCGGCCGCGGTGGAGGAGCAATATGGCTGACGCGGGCCGCGCCGAGGCGATCGACGCCCAGGCGCTGGAGGAGGTGGTGCGGTTCACCTCCGATCTGATCAGGATCGACACCACCAACCGCGGCGGCGGCGACTGCTCGGAGCGCCCGGCCGCCGAGTATGTGGCGGAGATGCTCGGCGATGTGGAGATCGAGCCCACCCTGCTGGAGCGGTCGCCGGGGCGCACCAATGTCGTCGCCCGGATCGAGGGCACCGATCGGTCCGCGCCCGCGCTGCTGGTCCACGGCCATCTGGACGTGGTGCCCGCCGAGCCCGCCGACTGGACCGTGCACCCCTTCTCCGGGGAGGTGCGCGACGGGGTCGTCTGGGGCCGGGGCGCCATCGACATGAAGGACATGGACGCGATGGTGCTCGCCGTCGTCCGGGCCTGGGCGCGGACGGGTGTGCGGCCGCGCCGGGACATCGTGCTGGCCTTCACCGCCGACGAGGAGGACAGCGCCGCCTGGGGCGCCGGCTTCCTCGCCGACCGGCACGCCGGGCTCTTCGAGGGCTGCACCGAGGGCATCAGCGAGTCCGGAGCCTTCACCTTCCACGCCGGGTCCGGGATGCGGATCTACCCCATCGCGGCGGGGGAGCGCGGCACGGCCTGGCTGAAGCTCACCGCACACGGCCGCGCCGGACACGGCTCCAAGGTCAACCGGGACAACGCGGTCAGCAGGCTGGCCGCCGCCGTCGCCCGCATCGGTGAGCACAGCTGGCCGGTCCGGCTGACGCCCACGGTGAAGTCCGCGCTCACCGAACTGGCCGCGCTCCAGGGCGTTCCGGCCGAGGTGGACGCCCCGGACTTCGACGTCGACGCCCTGCTGGCCAAGCTGGGCCCCGCCGCCGCCCTGATCGAGCCCACCGTGCGCAACAGCGCCAACCCCACGGTGCTCGAGGCCGGTTACAAGGTCAATGTGATCCCGGGCAGCGCGACCGCCTATGTGGACGGGCGGATGTTGCCCGGCGGCGAGGAGGAGTTCCACGACACCCTCGACCGGCTCACCGGACCGGATGTGGAGTGGGAGTTCCACCACCGGGAGCGCCCGCTGGAGGCGCCGATCGACACCCCCACGTACCGGGCGATGCGCGCCGCCGTCGAGCACTTCGACCCGGGCGCCCGCGCCGTGCCGTACTGCATGTCGGGCGGCACCGACGCCAAGCAGTTCTCCCGGCTCGGCATCGCCGGATACGGCTTCTCGCCGCTGCGCCTGCCCGAGGGCTTCGACTACCAGGCGCTCTACCACGCCGTGGACGAGCGGGTGCCGGTGGAGGCCCTGCACTTCGGCGTCCGCGTGCTCGACCACTTCCTGCAGAGGGCGTGAGAAACACGGTGCAGCAGCAGACGGCCGTCACGGCCCCTTACGGCGACTGGCCCTCCCCGGTCGACGCCGAGCTCGTCGCCTCCCACGACGGCCATCCGGAGTATGTGGGCACGGTCGGCGAGGAGGTGTGGTGGACCGCGCCGCGCCCCGGCGAGGGCGGCCGCCGCGCCCTGATCCGGCGGCGCACCGACGGCGCCGAGATCCCGGTGCTGGCCCCGCCGTGGAATGTGCGCGGCAAGGTGATGGGGTACGGAGGAATGCCCTGGGCCGCGGTGGACCGCGCGAGCGGCGGCCCGCTGATGGTCTTCGTCCACTTCGCCGACCAGCGGTTGTACGTCCATGAGCCGGACGCCCCGGCCGGGGCCGCGCCGCGCCCGCTGACCCCGCTGTCGCCGGTGGGGGAGGGGCTGCGCTGGGCCGACCCGGTGCTCCTCCCGGAGCGCGGCGAGGTGTGGTGTGTGCTGGAGGAGTTCACCGGCGCGGGGCCGACGGATGTGCGGCGGGTCATCGCCGCCGTACCGCTGGACGGTTCGGCCGCCGAGGACCGTGTGGCGGTGCGCGAGCTGACCGACGACCGCCATCGTTTCCTCACCGGGCCCCGGCTCTCGCCCGACGGCCGGCGGGCGGCCTGGATCGTCTGGGACCACCCTCGGATGCCCTGGGACGGCACGGAGGTGATGCTGGCCGATGTCGCGGAGGACGGCTCCTTCACCGGCGCCCGGGCGGTGCTGGGCGGGCCGGAGGAGTCGGTCGCCCAGATCGAGTGGGCCGAGGACGGCGCGCTGCTCGCGGCCACCGACCGCACCGGCTGGTGGAATCTGCACCGTCTCCAGCCGCCGGAGGAGGCGTCCGGGGCACGGGAGCGGGCCATGGCCGGGCGGCCGGTGGAGCTCTGCCCCCGCGAGGAGGAGTTCGGCGGGCCGCTGTGGAAGCTGGGCCACCGCTGGTTCGCCCCGCTGACCGGCGGTCTGATCGCGGTGCTGCACGGCCGGGGCGCGGCGGCCCTCGGCATCCTCGACCCACGGACCGGCGAGCTGGCCGATGTGCCCGGACCCTGGACCGAATGGGAGCCGACGCTGGCCGTCAACGGCACCCGTGTGGTCGGCGTCGCGGCGAGCCAGCACAGCGGCCATGAGGTGGTGGAGCTGGACGTGTGCACCGGTCGCTCCCGGGCCATCGGCAGCGCTCACAGCGACGCCGTGGACCCCGCGTACTACCCCCGGCCGGAGGCCCGCACCTTCACCGGACCGGACGGCCGGGAGATCCACGCCCAGCTCTACCCACCGCACCATCCCGGCCACACCGCACCGGATGGTGAGCTTCCGCCGTATGTGATCCGGGCCCACGGCGGGCCCACCGGCCGTGCCCCGCTCGTGCTCGACCTGGAGATCGCCTTCTTCACCTCGCGCGGCATCGGCGTCGCCGAGGTCAACTACGGGGGCTCCACGGGCTATGGCCGCGCCTACCGCGAGCGGCTGCGCGAGCAGTGGGGCGTGGTCGACGTCCAGGACTGCGCCGCCGTCGCCGGGGCGCTCGCCGACGAGGGCATCGCCGACCGCGCCCGGCTCGCGATCCGCGGCGGCAGCGCGGGTGGCTGGACGGCGGCGGCCTCCCTCACCGCCACGGACCTCTACGCCTGCGCCACCGTCAGGTACCCCATCCTCGATCTGGTCTCCTGGGCCACCGGCGGCACCCATGACTTCGAGTCGCGCTACACCGAATCGCTGGTGGGCCCGCTCGATGAGGTGGCCGACCGCTACCGCGAGCGCTCCCCGCTGCACCGGGCCGACCGCGTCGGCTCGCCGTTCGTACTGCTCCAGGGGCTGGACGACACCATCTGCCCGCCCGAGCAGTGCGAGCGGTTCCTGGAGGCGGTCTCCGGGCTCGGCGTCCCGCACGCCTATCTCACCTTCGAGGGCGAGGGCCATGGCTTCCGCCGCGCCGATACGATGATCCGCGCCCTGGAGGCCGAATTGTCGCTGTACATCCAGACCTTCGGGCTGATCAGATCCGATGTGCCCACCCTGGAACTGCTGAAGTCAGCGGTTCCGAACTCCACTGGAGGAGCGAGTTGACACCCCCACCGGCCCCGCGCATCGTCGGTCGTGATCCGCTGCCCACCGCCGTCGCGGATGGCTGGCCGCAGGGCGGCGAGCCCGAGACCTGGCTGCTCAGCGTCTCGCGGTACACCGCGGCCATGGACGCGGGCGCGCCCGCCACGATCCTGGACGCCGAGGAGCGGGAGCGGGCCTCGAAGTTCCTGCGGGCGGAGGACCGCGAGCGCTATACGGCGGCCCATCTGGGGCTGCGGGAGCTGCTCGGCGCCTATCTGGGCATGGCCCCGGCCGATGTGCCGTTCACCCGCGAGGATTGCCCCGGCTGCGGCGGCCCGCACGGCCGCCCCGCCGTGTCCGGCACCCCGCTGCACTTCAATATGTCGCACGCCGGTGATCTGGTGCTCTTCGCCTTCGCGGGCTCCCCGGTCGGCGTGGACGTGGAGAAGCTCCAGCCTGCCTCGGTGGTCGAAGGGGTCGCCGAGAGTCTGCACCCCAAGGAGCGCGCCGAACTGGACGCGCTGGTGCCCGCCGACCGGCCCGCCGCCTTCGCCCGCTGCTGGACCCGCAAGGAGGCCTATCTCAAGGGCCTGGGCACCGGCCTGTCCAGGGACCCGGCGGTCAACTATGTCGGCACCGGGCTCTCCGCCGTGCCGGTCGGCCCGTGGACGATGACCGACATCCCCGTGGACGAGGCCATATCCGGGAGCTCCGGCTATGCGGCGGCCATGGCGCTGCTGACATCATTGCCGCATGCCTGACGTCCCCTACGTCGCAGAAGGAACCCGGGCCGCCATCCGCCACACCCGCCGCGAGGACGCGGCGGAGTTCACCAGGCGCGCCCGGGAGAGCATGCCGTTCCACCGCCCCTGGCTCACCCTCCCCACCACCGAGCCGGCCTTTCAGCACTACATCGCCCAGCTGGAGCGCGAGGACCGCGAGGGCTTCCTGGTCCATGCTCGGGAGACCGGTGACATGGCCGGATTCATCAACATCAACAACATCGTGCGCGGCGCCTTCCAGTGCGGCTCGATCGGCTACGGCGCCTTTCCGCCCGCCGCCGGGCAGGGCCTGATGTCCGAGGGGCTCGGGCTCGTACTGCGCCATGCCTTCGGTCCGCTGGGGCTGCACCGCGTGGAGGTCAACATCCAGCCGGGCAACAAGGCGTCGATCGGGCTGGTGAAGCGCCATGGCTTCCGGCTGGAGGGATTCTCCCCCGACTTCCTCTATATCGAGGGCGCCTGGCGCGACCACGAGCGCTGGGCCATGACCAGCGACATGCTGAACCAGCGGACCGACCCTGGCTGACGGCGCCGGGCGTCGGCCAGCGGTGCCGGGCGACGGCCGACGCTGCCAGGTGCCGGGCGAAGACGCGGCTGACGGGTCACCATGATCGGTCCGAAGCCGCTCTGTTCAGCGAGCCCGTCGGCGTTGTTCCATGGTCACCGGACGGTCGCCGCACCGAGGTGACCCAAGGCAGTCGGAACGAGGCAGCCCGTGGCCACGAGTGTGCGACGTACCACTCTGACCCTTCCCACCGCCCCCGTGGGGCCCGACAACCCCCTGCCCGCGCTGCGCCCCCTCGACGAGGTGCACCGCGTGGACGACCACATCCGGGCCACCCTCCCCAGCGACATGGCCCGTCAGGTCGCCTACGCACCACTGCGGTCGGTGTTGCCGGTGCGACTGCGCGACGGCTACGGCCGCGACCGCGCCCCCGCCGCGCTCGACGCCATCGTCCTGGAGAACGACCAGCTTCGGGCCACCGTGCTACCCGGGCTCGGCGGCCGGGTCCACTCACTGGTCCACAAGCCGACCGGCCGTGAGCTGCTGTACCGGAACCCGGTGCTCCAGCCCGCCGACTTCGCCCTCAACGGCGCCTGGTTCTCCGGCGGGATCGAGTGGAACATCGGCGCCACCGGCCACACCACCCTGTCCTGCTCACCCCTGCACGCCGCCCGCGTCCCCGCCCCCGACGCCGCCGAAGGGGGCGCGATGGTGCGGCTGTGGGAGTGGGAGCGGCTGCGCGATCTGCCCTTCCAGGTGGATCTGTGGCTGCCCGCCGACTCCGCGTTCCTCTACGTGGGCGTCAGGATCCGCAACCCCCACCACCTCCCCGCCCCCGTCTACTGGTGGTCCAACATCGCCGTCCCCGAGGACGAGCACACCCGCGTCCTCGCCCCCGCCGACGACGCCTGGCACTTCGGCTACGCCCGCACCCTCGGCAAGGTGCCGGTCCCCGAGTGGGACGGCGCCGACCGCACCTATCCGCTGCGCGGCGACTACCCCGCCGACTACTTCTACGAGGTGCCCGACGGCGCCCGCCGCTGGATCGCCTCGCTCGACGCCGACGGCGGCGGCCTCGTCCAGACCTCGACCGATCTGCTGCGCGGCCGCAAGCTCTTCGTCTGGGGCGCGGGCCCCGGCGGACGGCGCTGGCAGCGGTGGCTGACCGAGCCCGGCACCGGCGGCTACGCCGAGATCCAGGCCGGGCTCGCCCGCACCCAGCTCGAGCACATCCCGCTGGAGGCGGGCGAGGAGTTCGCCTGGCTGGAGGCGTACGGCCCGCTGACCGCCGACCCGGCCGCCGTCCACGGCGCGGACTGGGCCGCCGCCCGCCGCGAGACCGAGACCCGGCTGGAGGCGGCGCTGCCGCGTGCCGCCGTCGACGCGGCCCACGCCGCCTGGCGCCCGTACGCCGACGCGGAACCGGTGGAGCGCCTCGCGACCGGCTCCGGCTGGGGCGCGCTGGAGATCGAGCGCGGCGGATTCCAGCTGCCCGGGACGCCGTTCGACCCCGACACGCTGGGGGAGGAGCAGGAGCCGTGGCGCCGGTTGCTGCGCACCGGCGCCCTGCCCGACTGGGCGCCGGGCCCCTCCCGGGCCGACCCCGGCGCCTCGGTGGTCGCGCCCGCCTGGCGCGACCTCCTCGAAGCGGCGCCCTCGACCGCCGCGGCCGAGTACCACCTCGGCGTCGCCCAGTGGCACGCGGGCGACCGCGCCCAGGCCGAGCGCAGCTGGGAGCGGTCGCTGCGGTGCGCGGAGACACCCTGGACGCTGCGCTGTCTGGCCGTCGCCGACACCGCCTCCGGCCATCCGGCGCGCGCGGCGGAACGGCTGCTGCGCGCCGTACGGCTCCTGCTCGTCTCGGCCGCAGACCCGGAGCCCGAGGCGCCCCCGGTGCTCGAAGCGGCGGGAACGGGGCAGGGCGTGGCGCAGCGGGAGGCGGGGCCCGTGTCAGTCGCCGCGCCGCCCGTCGCCGCTGATCCGGCCGCCCTGGAGACGGCCGAGGCGGCGCTCGGCCGGGAAGCGATCCTCGCGCTGCTCGCGGCCGACCGCGCCGACGACGCACGAGCGGTCCTCGACGCACTGCGCCCCGCCATCCGCGCGCGCGGCCGCTTCCGGCTGTTGCGCGCCCAGGTCCTGCTGGCCCAGGGCGACGCCCTGGCCGCCCGTGCCGTCTTCGACGAGGGCTTCGAGGTCTGCGATCTGCGCGAGGGCGACGAGGCGTTGAGCGACACCTGGTACGCGATCGTGGAACGGCTGGCGACCGGCACCGAGGACCCACTCACCGAGGAGGTACGCGCCCGGACCCACGCCGAGCACCCCCTCCCCGCCCACTACGAATTCCGCATGCGCCCCGCCTAGTGGGCCTACGGCCCGCAGAGGGCATACCGGGTCGCACCCCGGGGGCCGGTCCCGCCGCCGCGGCGCGCCCACATGCCCTCATGCGCCCTGCAAGCGGCCTGCGGCCCGCATGGCGACTTGCCCGGCGTGCGCGCGCGGGCGGCATACGGGGTGTCCGGCGGGCCACGCGGCGGAGCCGCATATCGATGCTTTCCCCTCCCGCCCCTTCCCGCAACGGGGGGGGCCGCCCCCAACCCCGGGGGGCGCGGGGCGGGCCCCGGGGCGGGGGGTGGGGCGGGGCGGGGGGGGGGGGCGGCGCCG
>NZ_JBHYVB010000197.1:7615-21334 GCF_042750115.1 Streptomyces sp. NPDC059455 | reverse complement strand
TCCGCCGCGTGGTAGGGCTTCGCCCCCGGACCCCCGGACCCCCGGACCCCTGGGGTCCAGGGGCGAAGCCCCTGGTAGCGGGAAGGGGCGGGGAGGGGGAAGCGCCGCTATGCGGCTCCGCCGCGTGGTCCGCCGGGCACCCCGTGGGCTCCGTCCCTGGGCGCCGCCCGTGCCCGCCCTCCCGCCTCGCGCCGTAAGGTCCCACCCCCGCTCAAGGGCGTTTCGCGCATCGGGGACAATGGCGTGGGAGCGTTCGCCCCCCGAGCGCCCGGACAAGGCGCGTACAGCTACGAGGAGAATTCATGGCGGGTCACGACCACGGACACACCCCGGCCGCCTGGACCGGTGTCACCATCGCCTTCGTCGGCTTCTGCGTCGCCGGCGCGTTCACCGTGGCGGCCAACCCGCTCGGCTTCTGGGCGGGCATGGTGATCATCGTCCTCGGCGGTGTCGTCGGCGCGGCGATGCGCGCGGCCGGGCTGGGCATGCCCAAGGCGCAGCACCCGCCGCAGCCGAAGCCCCAGCCGCAGCCCGCGGCGCAGTCGCAGACGCAGACGCAGAGTTGAGCCCCGGCGCGGCCCGGGGCCGTGCTCGCCTCCACCACACGCGGCACTGAGCCGTACGGAGGCTGGCGCACCGGCCCTGAGCTGCGCCTTCGTGGATCCCCGGGCAGACTCGGCGGTGTGACCGATCCACCGTCGACCGCCCTCGTCCCCCTGGTGCGGCGTCTGGCCGCCCCGTTCGGCGTGCTCGCGGGCGTTCTCGCCGCCTTCGGCTACGTGGGCGCCGTGGACCCCCGGGAGCCCGGCCACTACCCCGTCTGCCCGCTGCTGCGGCTGACCGGGCTGTACTGCCCCGGCTGTGGCGGGCTGCGCGGTGCCCATGCCCTGGCCCATGGCGATCTGGCGGCCGCGCTGCGTGACAACGCCCTCGCCGTCGGCTGTTACGCGGCTTTCGCCGTCTGCTGGGCGGTGTGGTGCGTGCGCGGACGCTTCCCGGCGCCGCGGCTGTGGCACGCGGGGGCGCTCGGCGTGGTGGCCCTGGTCTTCACAATCGTCCGGAATTTCCCGTTCGGGGGACTACTGGTGCCGTGACCGTTGTTGTGTATGTGCATGTGGTGGGCGTCCGCGTCAACCGGATGCGAGACCTCGGCCTACCGGCGGCTACCATCGCAGTGCCAGGTGGCGCGGTGGACCGCCCCACCCGGTACAGATTCAGAAGCTTCATCCCCGTCACGGAAGGGGGCCGCTCGGTGAGTGTGCTCGACGAGATCATCGACGGAGTCCGTGCCGACCTCGCGGAGCGGCAGGCGCGCGTCGCCCTCGACGAGCTCAAGGAGCGGGCGGCCAAGGCCCAGCCGGCGAAGGACGGTGTCGCGGCGCTCAAGGGCGACAGCGTCAAGG
Organism: Streptomyces sp. NPDC059455; assembly: GCF_042750115.1. NCBI lineage: Bacteria > Bacillati > Actinomycetota > Actinomycetes > Kitasatosporales > Streptomycetaceae > Streptomyces > Streptomyces sp. NPDC059455. The sequence continues at coordinate 19,931 of NZ_JBHYVB010000197.1, read as the reverse complement.
TGATCTGCGAGGTCAAGCGGTCCAGCCCCTCCAAGGGCGCGCTCGCCGCGATCGCCGACCCCGCCGGGCTCGCCGCGGACTACGAGGCGGGCGGCGCGGCCGTGATCAGCGTGCTGACCGAGCAGCGCCGCTTCGGCGGATCGCTGGCCGACCTGGAAGCCGTAAGGGCGAAGGTCGACATTCCGGTGCTCCGTAAGGACTTCATCGTCACCTCGTACCAGCTGTGGGAGGCGCGGGCGCACGGCGCCGACGTCATCCTGCTGATCGTCGCCGCGCTGGAGCAGCAGGCGCTGGTCTCGCTCATCGAGCGGGCCGAGTCGATCGGGCTGACGCCGGTGGTCGAGGTGCACGACGAGGAGGAGACGGCCCGGGCGGTCGACGCCGGGGCCCGGGTGATCGGCGTCAACGCGCGCGACCTCAAGACCCTCCAGGTGGACCGCTCGAATTTCGCCCGGATCGCACCGGAGATCCCGGACCATATCGTCAAGATCGCGGAGTCCGGGGTGCGCGGCCCGCACGACCTGATCGCCTACGCCAACGACGGCGCGGACGCGGTGCTGGTCGGCGAGTCCCTGGTGACCGGGCGCGACCCCAAGGCCGCGGTGGCCGATCTGGTGGCGGCGGGCGCCCATCCGGCGCTGCGCCACGGCCGGGACTGACGACGGGGCGGGATCGGCGGACCATGGAGACGTACGCGCGCCTGGCACGGGGCTGTCGGCCCCGGGGCTGCCGCGCGCCCGCGAGGCGGGTGCGGGGGCGGCGCGTGCGCTACCACATCGGATGCGAGCCGGGGCAGATCAACGGGCGGCGATGGCGCCGGGCGGCAGTGCGCTGAGCGCACGCCGCACGCTCCCCCATCCATCCCACCCGTAGTGGGCCATCCCATCTGTCGCGGGGCGCTGCCCCGATCGAGGAGTACGTCGCATGTCCTCTGATTTCTTCATCCCTGACCCGGAGGGCCAGGTGCCCAGCGCCGAGGGGTATTTCGGTGCCTTCGGCGGCAAGTTCATCCCCGAGGCACTCGTCGCCGCGGTCGACGAGGTCGCCGCCGAGTACGAGAAGGCCAAGGCGGACCCCGCCTTCGCGGCCGAGCTCGAGGATCTGCTGGTCAACTACACCGGTCGGCCCAGCGCGCTGACCGAGGTGTCGCGGTTCGCCGAGCACGCCGGGGGTGCCCGGGTCTTCCTCAAGCGGGAGGACCTCAACCACACTGGCTCCCACAAGATCAACAATGTGCTGGGGCAGGCCCTGCTCACCAAGCGGATGGGCAAGTCCCGCGTCATCGCCGAGACCGGCGCCGGTCAGCACGGGGTGGCCACGGCCACCGCGTGCGCGCTGTTCGGGCTCGAGTGCACCATCTACATGGGCGAGATCGACACCCAGCGGCAGGCGCTCAACGTGGCGCGGATGCGGATGCTGGGCGCCGAGGTCATCGCGGTGAAGTCCGGCAGCCGCACCCTCAAGGACGCCATCAACGAGGCGTTCCGGGACTGGGTCGCCAATGTGGACCGCACCCACTACCTCTTCGGCACCGTGGCCGGACCCCATCCCTTCCCGGCGCTGGTGCGCGACTTCCACCGGGTGATCGGCGTGGAGGCGCGGCGGCAGATCCTGGAGCGGACCGGGCGGCTGCCGGACGCGGTCGCGGCCTGCGTGGGCGGCGGTTCCAACGCGATCGGGCTGTTCCACGCCTTCCTGCCGGACGAGGGCGTGCGGATCGTCGGCTTCGAGCCCGCCGGGCACGGCGTGGCCACCGGGGAGCACGCGGCCACGCTGAGCCAGGGCGAGCCCGGGATCCTGCACGGCTCCCGGTCCTACGTCCTCCAGGACGAGGACGGCCAGATCACCGAGCCGTACTCGATCTCGGCCGGTCTCGACTACCCCGGCGTCGGCCCTGAGCACGCTTATCTGAAGGACATCGGCCGCGCCGAGTACCGGGCGGTCACCGACGACGAGGCCATGCGGGCGCTGCGGCTGCTGTCGGAGACCGAGGGCATCATCCCGGCGATCGAGAGCGCCCACGCGCTCGCGGGCGCCCTGGACATCGGCCGGGAGCTGGGGAGCGACGGCCTGGTGCTGGTCAATCTCTCCGGGCGCGGTGACAAGGACATGGACACGGCGGCCCAGTACTTCGGGCTCTACGACCAGCAGGGCGACGAGGGGGCGAAGTGATGGCCGGGAACCTGGAACTGCTGGGGTCCGTCCTGGCGAGTGCCAAGGACGAGGGGCGCGCCGCGCTCGTCGGCTATCTGCCCGCCGGTTTCCCCACCATCGACGGCGCGGTGGACGCGATGACCGCCATGATCGAGGGCGGCTGCGACATCGTCGAGGTCGGGCTGCCGCACAGCGATCCGGTGCTCGACGGGCCGGTGATCCAGACCGCCGACGACATCGCGCTGCGCAACGGGGTCCGGATCCGCGATGTGATCCGCACGGTGGGGGAGGTGCACGCCCGCACCGGCGCCCCGATCCTGTGCATGACGTACTGGAACCCCGTGGACCGGTACGGCGTCGAGCGGTTCGCCGCCGACCTCGCCGAGGCGGGCGGCGCGGGCTGCATCCTGCCCGATCTGCCGGTCGAGGAGTCGGAGATCTGGCGGAAGGCCGCCGAGCAGCACGGTCTGGCGACCGTGTTCGTGGTCGCGCCCAGCAGCCGTGATGAGCGGCTGGCGAAGATCACGGCGGCGGGCAGCGGTTTCGTCTACGCGGCGTCCCTGATGGGCGTCACCGGAACGAGGGAATCGGTGGGACAGGAGGCGCGCGCTCTGGTGGAGCGCACCCGCGCCACCACCTCGCTCCCGGTGTGCGTGGGCCTCGGCGTCTCCAATGCCATCCAGGCGGCGGAGGTCGCGGTGTTCGCCGACGGGGTCATCGTGGGCTCGGCCTTCGTCAAGCGGCTGCTGGACGCCGAGGGCGACACCGAGGCCGGTCTGGCGGGGCTGCGTGAGCTCGCGGGTGAGCTGGCGGAGGGCGTCCGCACCGCCCGTTAGAGGGTCGCTCGTTCGAGGGAACACGGGGCGGAGGAGCTCAGCGGTGCTCCTCCGCCTCGTTAGGCGAGGGCGTGAGCCAGAGAAACCGTGAGGGAAAGCGCGGCGCCCGAGAGCGCCTGCGGGAACAGCGCGAGCGGGACCGGGCGCGTGCGAAGCGTAAGCGGACGCTGGGCGTCCTGGGGGCGGTGGTGGCCGTCCTCGGCGCGGCGGTGGGCGTGGGCATGATCGCGTCCAGGACCGACGACGACTCGGGGAAGTCGGGCAGCGCCCTGGTGCCGCCGCGCGGAGCCGTCGGCAAGGGACGGCTGGTGATCCCCTCGGGGAAGTCGGAGAAGTCCGGGCAGGAGGGGAAGGCGGGGAAGGCGGGCCCGGTGACCCTGACGGTCTACGAGGACTTCCGCTGCCCGGGGTGCAAGCAGTTCGAGGACGTCTTCCGCAAGACCGTCCACGAGCTGCAGGACACCGGCCGGATGAGGGTCGAGTACCACCTGGTGACGATCATCGACAGAAACCTCGGCGGCACCGGTTCGCTCCGCGCCGCGAACGCGGCGGCCTGCGCCCAGGACAAGGACCCCGCGAAGTTCCGGGCGTACCACGATGTGCTCTACCGCCACCAGTCCCAGGAGACCCGGGACACCTACGCCGACAACGGCAGGCTGATCAAGCTCGCGGACCAGGTCCCCGGGCTGGTCACGCCCGCCTTCCGGCGTTGCGTCGAGGACGGCCGGCATGACGCCTGGGTACGCAAGTCCAACGACGTCTTCGCCCACTCCGGCTACGCCTCCACGCCGACCGTGCTGCTGGGCGGAAAGTCGATCTACGGCGACCCCAAGAAGCCGCTGAGCCCCAACAAGCTCAAGCGCATGGTCCTCGCGGCGGCCCGCGACTGATCCTTGTTACGCAGCCGTTGCCGGGTGGGTTGCCGCATCTCCCGCCCGGCACGGTAGCGTCGGTCCTGTCATGGACCTCCTCGCTTATATTCCCAGCCCGTCGTCCGGCGTGATCTATCTCGGTCCGGTCCCGCTGCGCGGCTATGCCTTCTGCATCATCATTGGCGTCTTTGTCGCGGTCTGGTACGGCGGGCGGCGCTGGGTCGCCCGTGGCGGCCGGGTCGGCACCGTCGCCGACATCGCCGTCTGGGCGGTGCCCTTCGGCCTGGTCGGCGGCCGCCTCTATCACGTCATCACCGACTACGAGCTGTACTTCACCGACGGCCGTGACTGGGTGGACGCCTTCAAGATCTGGCAGGGCGGCCTGGGGATCTGGGGGGCCATCGCGCTGGGCGCGCTCGGCGCCTGGATCGGCTGCCGCCGCCGGGGGATCCCGCTCCCGGCGTACGCCGACGCCATCGCCCCCGGAATCGCCTTCGCCCAGGCCATCGGGCGCTGGGGCAACTGGTTCAACCAGGAGCTGTACGGCAAGGCCACCACGCTGCCCTGGGCGCTGAAGATCGACGGCGACGCCGACGCGGGCCGGGTGGCCGGCACGTACCACCCGACCTTCCTGTACGAGTCGCTGTGGTGCGTCGGTGTGGCGCTGCTGGTGATCTGGGCGGACCGCCGCTTCAAGCTGGGGCATGGCCGGGCGTTTGCCCTCTACGTCGCGGCGTACACCGTGGGCCGCTTCTGGATCGAGTACCTCCGGGTGGACGACGCCCACCATGTGCTGGGGCTGCGGCTCAACAACTGGACGTCCGTCGTGGTCTTCCTGGCCGCGGTGGCCTATCTGGTGATCGCCGCGAAGCGGTCCCCGGGCCGCGAGGAGGTCGTGGAACCGGCCGCGGACGAGGACGGCGCGGCCCCGGTCCCCGAGACGAGCGGCGACGTCACGACCAAGAGCGCGGCCAAGGCGGCCAAGAGCGACGGCGCGGACGCGGACGAGGCCGGTGCGATGGCCGCCGAGGCGGAGCCCACCAAGAATCCCTGATCCGCGCCGAGATGCGCCCAGCGGGCCGCCGGACCCCTCGGGGTTTGGCGGCCCTTCTGCGTTTGCGCAGGTCAGCGAGGTAAGTTCGGCCTTCCTTGCTGGCGGAGCGGGGGAATTCGTGCGTACCTTCGAACCGTTGGGGTGAGGGCCGCATCGCCACACCCTTCTCGAAGGGAGCACATCTTCATATGTCCGTCATTGACAGCGCCGAGTCACCGCACATCGCCCACCGCGACAACCACACCCACCGTGATGTGAACGGCGGCTGGCTGCGCCCCGCCGTCTTCGGGGCCATGGACGGACTGGTCTCCAACCTGGCGCTGATGACCGGTGTGGCCGGTGGCGCCGTGGACCGGCAGACCATCGTGATCACCGGTCTCGCGGGCCTCGCGGCCGGTGCCTTCTCGATGGCCGCCGGTGAGTACACCTCCGTCGCCTCCCAGCGCGATCTGGTCCAGGCCGAGCTGGAGGTGGAGCGGCGCGAGCTGCGCAAGCACCCGGTGGACGAGCTGGAGGAGCTGGCCGCGCTCTACGCGTCGCGCGGGGTGGAGCCGGCCCTGGCCCGTGAGGTGGCCGAGCAGCTCTCCCGCGACCCCGAGCAGGCGCTGGAGATACACGCCCGCGAGGAGCTGGGCGTGAACCCGGACGATCTGCCGTCGCCGCTGGTCGCGGCGGTGTCCTCGTTCGGCTCCTTCGCGCTGGGCGCGCTGCTGCCGGTGCTGCCGTATCTGCTGGGCGCCTCGGCGCTGTGGCCGGCCCTGCTGCTGGCGCTGATCGGGCTCTTCGGATGCGGTGCGGTGGTGGCGCGGGTGACCGCCCGGAGCTGGTGGTACAGCGGGCTGCGGCAGCTGGCGCTGGGTGGCGCGGCGGCGGGTGTGACCTATGCCCTGGGCGCTTTCTTCGGAACGGCCGTAGGATGACAGTCATACGGCGAGCCGCATAATCACGCCGTTACTCCTCGGTTTCGATCCTTTTACGGGCGGGCATAAGCCCGAAGCGCTTGGGCAGTGTCGCCCGATCCGCGCCATGGCGACGCCGGTCGCCCCATTCCCAGTGCCCGTACTGCCTTACCTCACCCCACCCGTGGGGTGTCCGCATGATGAAACGGAATTTCCGGTTCCCGAGATTCGCCCCATCATGTAACCTGCACGAAATTCTCGCGGAGGGCCAACGTCGTCCCTCGGCACACGCAAAATGCCATGACGACGACGGGAGAGCCGATGCGTTCCGCATCCCACCCTGCCCGCCAAGGGATGTACGACCCGCGCAATGAGCACGACGCCTGTGGCGTCGGCTTCGTGGCGACCCTCACCGGCGAGGCCAGCCATGAGCTCGTGGAGCAGGCTCTCACCGTGCTGAGGAACCTCGAGCACCGCGGCGCCACCGGTTCCGAGCCCGACTCCGGCGATGGCGCGGGCATCCTCGTCCAGGTTCCGGACGCCTTCCTGCGGGCCAGTGTGACCGGCTTCGAGCTGCCCGAAGCCGGCGCCTACGCGGTGGGCATCGCGTTTCTCCCGGAGGGTGAGACCGAGGGTGCGGCCGCCGCGGAGCACATCGAGCGGCTCGCCGCCGAGGAGGACCTGACCGTCCTCGGCTGGCGCGAGGTGCCCGTCGCCCCCGAGCTGCTGGGCAACGGGGCCCGGACCACCATGCCCGCCTTCCGTCAGCTCTTCGTCACCGACGGCACCACCACCGGCGTGGCCCTGGACCGCAAGGCGTTCATGCTGCGCAAGCGCGCCGAGCGCGAGGCGGGGGTCTACTTCCCCTCGCTGTCCGCGCGCACCCTGGTCTACAAGGGCATGCTGACCACCGGTCAGCTGGAGCCGTTCTTCCCGGACCTCTCCGACCGCCGCTTCGCCACCGCCGTCGCGCTGGTCCACTCCCGGTTCTCCACCAACACCTTCCCGAGCTGGTCGCTGGCCCACCCGTACCGCTTCGTTGCCCACAACGGTGAGATCAACACCGTCCAGGGCAACCGCAACTGGATGCGCGCCCGGGAGTCCCAGCTGGTCAGCGACCTGTTCGGGGAGAAGGGCCTGGAGCGGATCTTCCCCGTCTGTACCCCGGACGCCTCCGACTCGGCGACCTTCGACGAGGTCCTGGAGCTGCTCCACCTCGGTGGCCGCTCGCTGCCGCACTCGGTGTTGATGATGGTCCCCGAGGCGTGGGAGAACCACCCCTCCATGGACCCGGCCCGGCGCGCCTTCTACCAGTACCACTCCACGATGATGGAGCCCTGGGACGGCCCGGCCTGTGTCACCTTCACCGACGGCGTCCAGGTCGGCGCCGTGCTGGACCGCAACGGTCTGCGGCCCGGGCGCTACTGGGTCACCGACGACGGTCTGGTCGTGCTCTCCTCCGAGGTCGGCGTCCTGGACATCGACCCGGCCAAGGTGGTCCGCAAGGGCCGGCTCCAGCCGGGCCGGATGTTCCTGGTCGACATCGCCGAGCACCGCATCATCGAGGACCACGAGATCAAGGCCGAGCTGGCCGCCGAGCAGCCGTACGGCGAGTGGCTCGAGGCCGGTCTGATCGACCTGGCCGACCTCCCCGAGCGCGAGCACATCGTGCACACCCACGCCTCGGTCACCCGCCGTCAGCAGACCTTCGGGTACACCGAGGAGGAGCTGCGCGTCCTGCTCGCGCCGATGGCCAAGGCCGGTGCCGAGCCGATCGGCTCGATGGGCACCGACTCGCCGATCGCCGCCCTCTCCGAGCGGCCGCGGCTGCTGTTCGACTACTTCACCCAGCTGTTCGCGCAGGTCACCAACCCGCCGCTGGACGCGATCCGCGAGGAGCTGGTCACCTCGCTGATCTCCTCGCTGGGCCCGCAGGGCAATCTGCTGGAGCCGACCTCGGCCTCCTGCCGCAGCGTCGCCCTGCCCTTCCCGGTGATCGACAACGATGAGCTGGCCAAGCTCATCCACATCAACGCCGACGGGGACATGCCGGGCCTCAAGGCGGCGAACCTCTCGGGCCTGTACCGGGTCGGTGGCGGCGGTCAGGCGCTCGCCGCCCGGCTGGACGAGATCTGCGCCGAGGCCGACCGCGCCATCGAGGACGGCGCCCGGCTGATCGTGCTCTCCGACCGTCACTCGGACGCCGAGCACGCCCCGATCCCCTCGCTGCTGCTCACCTCCGCGGTCCACCACCACCTCATCGGCACCAAGCAGCGCACCGAGGTGGGGCTGCTGGTCGAGGCGGGCGACGTCCGCGAGGTGCACCATGTCGCGCTGCTGATCGGCTACGGAGCCGCGGCCGTCAACCCGTACCTGGCCATGGAGTCGGTCGAGGACCTGGTCCGGGCCGGCACCTTCCTGCCCGGTGTCGAGGCCGAGACCGCGATCAAGAACCTCATCAAGGCGCTCGGCAAGGGCGTCCTGAAGGTCATGTCCAAGATGGGCATCTCGACCGTGGCCTCCTACCGGGGCGCGCAGGTCTTCGAGGCCGTCGGCCTGGACGAGTCCTTCGTGGACGCCTACTTCCACGGCACCGCCACCAAGATCGGTGGCGCGGGCCTGGACGTCGTCGCCAAGGAGGTGGCCGCCCGCCACGCCAAGGCGTACCCCGCCTCCGGTGTCCCCTCCGCCCACCGCTCGCTGGAGATCGGCGGCGAGTACCAGTGGCGCCGCGAGGGCGAGCCGCACCTCTTCGACCCCGAGACGGTCTTCCGGCTCCAGCACTCCACCCGGTCGCGCCGCTACGACATCTTCAAGAAGTACACCGAGCGGGTGAACGAGCAGTCCGAGCGGCTGATGACGCTGCGCGGTCTGTTCTCCTTCAAGGGCGAGCGCCACTCGATCCCGATCGACGAGGTCGAGCCGGTCAGCGAGATCGTCAAGCGGTTCTCCACCGGCGCCATGTCGTACGGCTCCATCTCCCAGGAGGCGCACGAGACCCTCGCCATCGCCATGAACCAGCTGGGGGCTAAGTCCAACACCGGTGAGGGCGGCGAGGACTCCGACCGGCTGCACGACCCCGCCCGGCGCTCCTCGATCAAGCAGGTGGCCTCCGGCCGCTTCGGCGTGACCAGCGAATACCTGGTCAACTCCGATGACATCCAGATCAAGATGGCACAGGGCGCCAAGCCCGGCGAGGGCGGCCAGCTGCCCGGCCACAAGGTCTACCCGTGGGTGGCCAAGACCCGGCACTCCACCCCGGGCGTCGGCCTGATCTCCCCGCCGCCGCACCACGACATCTACTCGATCGAGGATCTCGCCCAGCTGATCCACGACCTGAAGAACGCCAACCCGCGGGCCCGGATCCACGTCAAGCTGGTCTCCGAAGTCGGCGTCGGCACGGTGGCCGCGGGCGTCTCCAAGGCCCACGCCGATGTGGTGCTGATCTCCGGCCACGACGGCGGCACCGGCGCCTCGCCGCTCACCTCGCTCAAGCACGCGGGCGGCCCCTGGGAGCTCGGCCTCGCCGAGACCCAGCAGACGCTGCTGCTCAACGGGTTGCGCGACCGCATCGTGGTGCAGACCGACGGCCAGCTGAAGACCGGCCGTGACGTGGTGATCGCCGCGCTGCTCGGCGCCGAGGAGTTCGGCTTCGCCACCGCGCCGCTGGTGGTCTCCGGCTGCGTCATGATGCGCGTCTGCCACCTGGACACCTGCCCGGTCGGCATCGCCACCCAGAACCCGGTGCTGCGCGAGCGCTACAGCGGCAAGGCCGAGTTCGTGGTGAACTTCTTCCAGTTCATCGCCGAGGAGGTCCGCGAGCTCCTCGCCGAGCTGGGCTTCCGCTCCCTGGAGGAGGTCATCGGCCACGCCGAGCTGCTGGACACCGCCCGCGCCGTTCAGCACTGGAAGGCGCAGGGCCTGGATCTCGCCCCGCTGCTGTACGTGCCCGAGCTGCCCGAGGGCGCCGTCCGCCACCAGGCGATCGAGCAGGACCACGGCCTGGCCAAGGCGCTCGACAACCAGCTGATCAAGCTGGCGGCCGACGCGCTGAACGCCGAGAGCGCCGAGGCCGCCGAGCCGGTCCGGGCCCAGGTCGCGATCCGCAACATCAACCGGACCGTCGGCACCATGCTCGGCCATGAGGTGACCCGTACGTTCGGTGGCGAGGGCCTGCCCGAGGACACCATCGACATCACCTTCACCGGCTCGGCCGGGCAGTCCTTCGGCGCGTTCCTGCCCCGCGGGGTCACGCTGCGGCTCGAGGGCGACGCCAATGACTACGTCGGCAAGGGCCTGTCCGGCGGCCGCGTGATCGTCCGCCCGGACCGGGGCGCTGACCACCTCGCCGAGTACTCGACGATCGCGGGCAACACCCTCGCGTACGGCGCGACCGGCGGCGAGATGTTCCTGCGCGGCCGGGTCGGCGAGCGGTTCTGTGTCCGCAACTCCGGCGCCACGGTCGTCTCCGAGGGCGTGGGCGACCACGGCTGTGAGTACATGACCGGTGGCCACGCGGTCGTCCTCGGCCGCACCGGCCGTAATTTCGCGGCCGGGATGTCCGGCGGCATCGCCTATGTGATCGACCTCGACCCGGACAACGTCAACGTCGATCTGCGGGACGCCGTCGGCGCACTGGACGAGACCGACCAGCGGTGGCTGCACGACGCGGTGCGCCGCCACCACGAGGAGACCGGCTCCACCGTCGCGGGCGCGCTGCTCGACGACTGGGAGACCGCCCGCACCCGCTTCAGCAAGATCATCCCCGCTACGTACCAGGCCGTGCTCGCCGCCAAGGACGCCGCCGAGCGTGCCGGGCTCTCCGAGTCCGAGACCCACGAGAAGATGATGGAGGCGGCGATCAATGGCTGACCCCAAGGGCTTCCTGAGCACTGACCGCGAGGTCGCCGAGACCCGCCCGGTGGACGAGCGCGTCAAGGACTGGAACGAGGTCTACGTCCCCGGTTCGCTGCTGCCGATCATCAGCAAGCAGGCCGGCCGGTGCATGGACTGCGGCATCCCGTTCTGCCACAACGGCTGTCCGCTCGGAAACCTCATCCCCGAGTGGAACGACTACGCCTACCGGGAGGACTGGCGCGAGGCCAGCGAGCGGCTGCACGCGACCAACAACTTCCCGGAGTTCACCGGGCGGCTGTGCCCCGCCCCGTGCGAGTCGGCCTGTGTGCTCGGCATCAACCAGCCGGCGGTGACCATCAAGAACGTCGAGGTCACCATCATCGACAAGGCGTGGGACTCCGGTGACGTCACCCCGCAGCCGCCCGAGCGGCTCAGCGGCAAGACCGTCGCCGTGATCGGCTCGGGCCCGGCGGGCCTGGCCGCCGCCCAGCAGCTCACCCGGGCCGGTCACACGGTCGCCGTCTATGAGCGGGCCGACCGCATCGGCGGGCTGCTGCGCTACGGCATCCCCGAGTTCAAGATGGAGAAGCGGCACATCAACCGCCGTATCGAGCAGATGCGCGCGGAGGGCACCAAGTTCCGCACCGAGACCGAGATCGGCCGCGACATCGACGCCGCCAAGCTGCGCAAGCGGTACGACGCCGTGGTCATCGCGGCCGGCGCCACCACCTCGCGCGACCTGCCGGCCCCGGGCCGGGAGCTGAACGGCATCCACTTCGCCATGGAGTACCTGCCGCTCGCCAACAAGGTGCAGGAGGGCGACCTCACCACGTCCCCCATCACCGCCGAGGGCAAGCACGTCGTGGTCATCGGCGGCGGCGACACCGGCGCGGACTGCGTCGGCACCGCCCACCGGCAGGGCGCCGCCTCCGTCACCCAGCTGGAGATCATGCCCCGGCCGGGCGAGGAGCGGCACGCGGGTCAGCCCTGGCCGACCTTCCCGATGCTCTACAAGGTCACCTCGGCGCACGAGGAGGGCGGCGAGCGGATCTACTCCGTCTCCACCACCCACTTCGAGGGCGACGAGGACGGCAACGTCCAGTGGCTGCACCTGATCGAGGTGGAGTTCAAGGACGGCAAGCTGGAGCAGAAGCCGGGCACCGAGCGGAAGATCCCGGCCCAGCTGGTCACCCTCGCCATGGGCTTCACCGGCACTGACCAGAAGAACGGCCTGGTCGAGCAGTTCGGCCTGGAGCTGGATGAGCGCGGCAACATCGCGCGCGATGCCTCCTTCGCCACCAATGTGCCGGGTGTCTTCGTGGCCGGTGACGCGGGCCGCGGCCAGTCGCTGATCGTCTGGGCCATCGCCGAGGGCCGCTCCGCGGCGCGCGGGGTGGACCACTATCTGGCCGGGGCCAGCGAACTGCCCGCCCCGATCCGCCCCACCGACCGGGCCCTCATGGTCTGACCCGGTCTCCCGGCTTTCCCGGATCTCCGCCCGTACAACGGCGTACGGACCGGCCGCGGGGGGGGGGGGCGGGCGCGGCGGGCCGGGGGGGGAGGGGCGGAGCCTCCTCCAACGCGGCCGGCTGTCGGGCGCGGAGCTGGAGATCTGCCATTTGGGCGCGCTGTTCGACGCGGCGT
>NZ_JBHYVB010000197.1:0-7605 GCF_042750115.1 Streptomyces sp. NPDC059455 | reverse complement strand
CCTCCCGACCGGGGGAAGGCGCCGCGTGGCGTTTCGGCCGGCGTTCTCTCGGGTCGCCTGACCGCTGACCGAACCAGTTGACCAGGTCGTTTGACATTCCCTCAGACGCGTTCCACCATCATTCCACTAACTAATTAGTGAAAGGGTGGTGAAGCGGATGGTCGAGTACCGCATCGACCGGCGCAGTGGCATCGCCACCTATCTGCAGATCGTCCAGCAGACCAAACAGGCGCTCCGCCTCGGACTGCTGGAGCCCGGGGACCGGCTGCCCACGGCCAAGGAGGTCGTCGCGGCCACCGCCATCAACCCCAACACCGTCCTGAAGGCATACCGCGAGCTGGAGCGCGAAGGGCTGGTCGAGCCCCGGCCGGGCCTCGGCACCTTCGTCCGCCGGTCGCTGGCCCGGCCCGGCGCCGCCGCGGACTCACCGCTGCGCGCGGAGCTCGCCGACTGGACCGACCGGGCCCGCGCCGCCGGGCTCGACCGCGAGGACGTGACGGCGCTGGTGGCCTCGGTCCTCGAAGAGCGCTTCGGCAAGACCGCCGCCCCCGGCGAGCGTGGACACGAGGAGAACGGGTGACCGACGAGATCGACGCGTCCGGCGCGCTGGAGGCGTCCGGGCTGGGCAAGAAGTACCGACGCGGCTGGGCCCTGAGAGATGTCGCCTTCCGGCTGCCCGCCGGGCGGATCTGCGCCCTGGTGGGCCCCAACGGCTCCGGCAAGAGCACCCTGCTGTCCCTCGCCGCCGGGCTGCTGACCCCGACCACCGGCACCCTGCGGGTCTTCGGCCGGCCCGCCTCCGACCCCGGCATCCGCGAGCGCATCGCCTTCGTCGCCCAGGACAAGCCGCTCTACCCGCGCTTCTCCGTGGCAGACACCCTGCGCCTGGGCCGGGAGCTCAACCCCCGCTGGGACCAGAAGGCCGCCGAACAGGTGGTGGCGGAGGCCGATGTGCCGCTGTCCGCCCGGGTCGGCTCGCTCTCCGGCGGCCAGCGCACCTGTGTGGCCCTCGCCCTCGCCCTCGGCAAGCGCGCCGATCTGCTGCTCCTGGACGAGCCGATGGCCGATCAGGACCCGCTGCGCCGCCGCCGGATGATGGGCGCCCTGATGGCCGAGGCCGCCGAGCGCGGCACCGGCGTGGTCATCTCCACCCATGTGCTCGCCGAACTCGACGGCGTCTGCGACTACCTGCTGCTGATGGGCGGCGGCCGGATCCGCCTGGCGGGCGAGACGGACACCATCCAGGCCGCCCACCGCCTGGTCACCGGCCCGAGCGCGACCGGCGGCGGAACACCGGAGGCGCTCGCCCGCCACACCGTGGTCGAGACCCGTACGACGGGCCGTCAGCTCACCGCGCTGATACGCCCGGAGGGCACCCCGGCCGGGGACGGCTGGATCGTCACCGAACCCTCCCTCGAGGACGTCCTGCTCGGCTATCTGGGTGCTCCCGACGCCCCGCCGATGTTCACGGCCGAAGCGCGCGCGACCGTTACGGAGGTGGGGGCATGAGCTCGATCGGCATACGGCTCCGGGCACCCGGCGCACGGCTGCGCGCCCGAGGACTGATGTGGCTGGTGACGCGCCAGCACCGGGCCGCCCTGTGGGCGGGCCTGGCCGTGGTCGTGGCGATCGCCGCGTACATCGTCTGGCAGCGCGCCGGGATGGTCGGCTATGCGCGGGCGCACGACGTCCAGGGCTGCGCGGACTGGAGCTGGAAGCGGCTCTGCCGCGGCAGGGAGATCAGTCCCGACACGGGAACCACCCCGATGGCCGAGGCGCTCGGCCATCTCGGCGACACCTACCGCACACCGCTGCTCAACACCGGACGGCTGCTCATCGCGCTGCCCGTGCTGATCGGCGTCTTCATCGGCGCGCCGCTGTTCGCCCGGGAGCTGGAGACGGGCACCCACCAGATGGTGTGGACCCAGTCCGTCGGCAGGACCCGTTGGCTCATCGCCAAGCTCGCGCTCCCGCTCGTCGCCGTCACGGCCGGCGCCGCGGTCCTCGCGGCCCTCTACACCTGGTGGTGGCGGGTGGCCCGGGTCCCGTTCCAGGACATCGCCTGGGGCACCGCCGTACCGTTCGACGCGACCGGCCCGGCGGCGGTCGCCCTCGCCCCGCTGTCCTTCCTCCTCGGCGCGGCGGCCGGGCTGCTGCTGCGGCGCACCCTGCCCGCCATGGTGGTCACTCTGGGGGCCACCGCCGGTGTCCAGTACGGGCTGGGCGCCCTGCGCCCCCATCTGATGACGCCGCGGACGATCCTCGCCGAGGCCGACGCCTCCGGCGAATACACAACCACCCCCCTTCAGGTCCTCTTCAACTCGTGGCGTGGCATGGGCGACGGCTATCTGACCCGGTCCGGGGAGAAGATCCCCCTGGAGCGCTGCTCGTCCGCCGTCAGTTCGGACGCCTGGGACCGCTGCTTCGCCCGGCTCGGCGCAACCGATAGGTGGTACGAGGAGCTGCACCCGGCGAGCCACTACTGGCCCATGCAGTGGATACAGGCCGGGATCTGCCTGGCCGTGGCCGTCGCGCTCGCCGCGTTCTGCCTGTGGTGGATCGGCCGCAGGCGGGCCTGACCCGCGCCCCTCCCCGCCACGGCGCCCACGGCAACACCTTCCGCTCCGATCGGAGTTCCCCCACCCATGGCCGTCTCGCCTGCCCTCGACACCGCCGGGGCCGCCCCACGCACCCGCCCGGCGCCCCCGGAGCCCCCGGCGTCCCGCCGCCCGGGGCGCGCCGGGCGGGCCGCGGTCTGGCTCGTCCCGGCCGGGCTGGCGCTGGCGCTCGGGCTGTGGGGGATCCGCCGCGGGAACAGCATATGGCGGGACGAGTCGACGACGTATCAGGTCGCCCACCGGAGCGTCGGTGAGATCCTGCACCTGCTCGGCGACGCCGATGTGGTGCACGGCCTCTACTACCTGTTCATGCACGGTGTGTTCGCCCTCTGGGACGGCGGTCTTGTCGCCCTCCGGCTGCCCTCGGTGCTGGCCATGGCCGCCGCGGCCGCCGGTATCGGACTGCTCGGGCAGCGGCTCGCTGGGCCCCGCGCCGGACTCGCCGCCGGGCTGGTCTTCCCGCTGTTCCCGGCGGTGCAGCGGTACGCACAGGAGGGGCGGTCCTACGCCCTGGTCTGCGCCGCCGTCGTCGCGGCCACGCATCTGCTGCTGAGCGCCGTGACCAGGCCCCGCAAGCGGACCTGGGCCGGATACGCCGCCGTCGCGGCGCTGGCCTGTCTGCTGCACGAGTTCGCGATCCTGGCCGTCGCCGCACACGGCGTCGCGCTGTACCGGGCCCGGGTGGGCGCGCGCTTCGGCTGGGCGTGGGGGCAGTCGGCCTCCGTGGTGGCCCTGGTGCTGGCGCCGCTGGTGATCGTCAGTCAGCAGCAGGCGGCGCTGGTCGGCTGGATCTCCCCGCCGGGCCCGCTCGAACTGCTCGGCTTCGGCGTAATCGCCCTGGCGGGCCTCGTCTGCGCCCGGGGACCGCTGCCCGCGCACGGGCCCGTCCCGCTGCGCGACCTCGCGCTCGCGCTGCTGATCCTGCCCCCGGCCGCGCTGCTGGCGGTGTCGTATCTCCATCCGCTCTACGTCGACCGGTATGTGCTCTACGCCTACGCCGGTCTCGCGCTGCTGATCGGGGCCCGGCTGGACGCGCTGTCGCGCACCGCCGCCGTCCCCCGCGCTCTGGCCGGAGGGCTGGCGGTGGCCACCGCGGCGGCCCTGCTGCCGTACTCCCTCCAGCTGCGGACCCCGCAGAGCCGGCTCGACGACCCCCTCGCGGCCGCACGCTCCGTACGGGAGCTGAGCCGACCCGGCGACGGGGTGCTCTTCCTGCCCGCCCGGCGCCGGGAACCGATCATGTCCAGCCCGGCGGACTTCCGGGGCCTGCGGGAGCTGGCGCTGGCCCGGCCCGCGATCCCCTCGGGCACGCTGCACGGCATCGAGCTGCCCGCACCGCTGATCAGGGCCCGGATGCTGACGGCCGGGCGGATCGTGACGGTGAACGACCCGCCCCGCCGGCCGCTGGACGACACCCCTCAGGAGCGGGTGAAACGGGAGGTGCTCGCGGAACACTTCCACCGATGCGCCGTCAGGGACGTCACCGGGATGCGGATCGTGCTCTACGGGCGCGCGGGGAAGTGCTGAACGCTGCCGGGCGTGGTCAGCCCTCGTTCTCCACCAGCCGGGCCGGGAAGCCGCCCGTGGCGACCGGGCCCCAGCGCTCGGGGGTGACCCGGATCAGCGACTTGCCCTGCTTGCGCATGGCCTCGCGGTACTCGTCCCAGTCCGGGTGCTCGCCCGCGATATTGCGGTAGTACTCGACCAGCGGCTCGACGGACTCCGGGGTGTCGATCACCTCGGCGGTGCCGTCGATCTGTACCCACGGGCCGTTCCATTCGTCGGACAGCACGACGAGGCTCACGGCGGGGTCGCGCTTGGCGTTGCGCACCTTGGCGCGCTCGGGGTAGGTGGACATGACGATCCGGCCGGAGTCGTCGACTCCGCAGGTCAGCGGGGATGCCTGGGGCGAGCCATCCGTCCGGCGGGTCATCAGCAGCGCACGGTGGCGCGGGCGTACGAACTCCAGCAGCTCGTCGAGGCCGACTTGGGTGTTGGTGGCGATGGAGGGGCTCATGCAGGCGAGCGTACGACGTCGAGCGCACCCAAGGCCGTATGGCCACGGCCCGGCCCGGCGTCACGTGTCGCACTCCAGCACCGTACGGCACAGCCCGCAGCGGGCCCGCAGCCGCCCGCGCACCGGCACCCGGATGCGCTGACGGCAGGTCGGACAGGGGAAGGAGACGCTCAGCGGAGGGCCGGGGTCGAAGGCGTAGTCGCCTCCGGTGGGGGAGGGCTGGCCGGACTGGGCCGACCGGCGGTCCTTGGCGTAGCGGCGGCGGCCGGTCCAGCCGGCGGCGGTGAGCGGCGGCCGGGCCTGCTCGCGGCGGGCCAGCTCCAGCCCCTTGGTGTACGCCTCGTACGCCTGCGGAGAGGTGAACCAGGGGGAGGGGTCCTCAGCGAAGAGCAGCGCCCGCATGGCCAGGACGTAGCCGAACTCCTCCGGCGTCAGATAGCCCAGTTTCTGGCTGGAAACCGAGTCCTGGCGGTAGGCGTCGAGCAGCAACCAGCCCGTGCCGAGATAGGCGGCGGTGGTGTCGGTGAGGATTTCGTTGTCGCGTGTGCCGGGGAACGACAGGTCCAGGCGGTGCAGATACACATGCGTGACCTCGTGGGCCAGGGCCGCGCCGATGTCCCTGCGGTGGGTCTTGAAGCGGGAGTTGAGCTCGATGAAGTACTCCGGGCCCGCGGCCAGCTCCACGTTTCCCGCGTGCCGCATCTCCCGGAAGCTCACGATCATCCGGGCGTCGGGCAGCCGCAGATGCTGCACCATGACCCGGGCCACCCGCTGTACGCCCAGGTAGAGGTCGTCCTGGTCGGCGAAGGCCACATCGCCGGGGACCACGCTGAGTCCGAAGGTGTCCACCGTGTCGCGGGACAGGCGGTGGTAGAGCGCGGTGATCGCGGCCCGGACGGTGTCCAGGTGGGGATAGCCGTGCTCGATGTCGCTGCCCGGTGCCGCCACGCCGTCACCCCGTGCCCGTCGCCAGCCGTGCGCCCTGTCTCACATCAACCTTACGGTCGTTCGGCGGGGCAGTGGGTAGGCCGCGCTGGCTGGAAACCGACCCTTGTCACCCCGTTCACCCGGTCCACATAATCACAGGGCGTTTTACCGGCTCATCCACGGGATTTCGGAGAGGTTTCCGGATTTTTGTCACGCGGCGGAGCCGCGAATGTGCTTGGCATGAGCCTGACATGCCTCGAAGAACCCCCCACGAAAGGACAGTCCGTTGCGGAACACGCTGAAGCACATCAAGAGAGCCTCGGCCCTCGGCGCGGTCGCCCTCGCCGCCTTCAGCCTCACCCCCGGCAGCGCCAACGCCCAGCCCACCGGCCCCGAGCCGAGCCCCTCCGTGGTCGGCGGCACCCGCGCCGCGCAGGGCGAATTCCCCTTCATGGTCCGGCTCTCCATGGGCTGTGGCGGCGCCCTCTACACCCAGGACATAGTCCTCACCGCCGCCCACTGTGTGGACGGCTCCGGCGCCAACACCTCCATCACGGCCACCGCGGGCGTCGTGGACCTCCAGAGCTCGAGCGCCATCAAGGTCAAGTCCACCCGGGTGCTCCAGGCCCCCGGCTACAACGGCACCGGCAAGGACTGGGCGCTCATCAAGCTCGCCAAGCCGATCAACCAGCCCACCCTGAAGATCGCCGAGACCACGGCGTACAACAAGGGCGACTTCACCGTGGCCGGCTGGGGCGCCGCGGTCGAGGGCGGCGGCCAGCAGCGCTACCTGCTGAAGGCCAGCGTGCCGTTCGTCGACGACGCCACCTGCAAGGCCGCCTACGACGAGCTCGTCACCGGCGAGGAGATCTGCGCCGGGAAGATGGCCGAGGGCGGCGTGGACACCTGCCAGGGCGACTCCGGCGGCCCCATGTTCCGCAAGGACGACAGCGGCCAGTGGATCCAGGTCGGCATCGTCAGCTGGGGCGAGGGCTGCGCACGGCCCGGTAAGCCCGGCGTCTACACCGAGGTGAGCACCTTCGCCAAGGACATCAAGGCGGGCGCGACCCAGCTCGGCGGCTGACCCCTCCTCAGCATCGCCTTCGACGGGAACTGACCGGGGCCCGGCCACCGTGCCGGCCCCGGTCAGCCGTATGAGCTCCGGTACGCGCTCCATCCGCGTCGCCGTCAGCTCGGTTCCGTCTGTCCGTAGCAGATGCAGAACGGGTGCCCGGCCGGATCGTTGAAGACCCGGAACCCCGAACGCTCCCCGCCGCTGTCGTGCAGGAACGTCGCCCCGAGCTCGATCAGCTCCCACTGCGCCCGCTCCGCGTCCGCGCGCGTCTCCACGTCGAAGTCCAGATGGATCTGCTGCGGATGGGCCGGGTCCGGCCAGCGCGGCGGCTGGTGGTCCGGCGCCAGCTGGAAGGCCAGCTTACGGCCGTCCTCGGCCGTCAGGGTCGCCCACTCGGGATCGCCGTCGTCCACCCGCCAGCCCAGGATCTTGCCGTAGAAGGCGGCCAGCGCGGCGGGGTCGGGACAGTCGATGACGGTGCACTGAAGCGTCGCGATCATGTGCGGACCCTAGCCCGGAACGGCCCCCTCCGGAGCGGGCCCGCAGGCGAAAGCCGAGCCGGAAGCCATGCGGCAGGGGCTCCGCCCCTGAACCCCGGGGCCCCACCACGCGGCGGAGCCGCGTATCGATGCCGCTGCGGGGGGCGGAGCTCCGGTCCGGGGTCTGGGGTGGAGCCCTGCTGTGCGGCGGAGCCGCGTATTGATGCCGCTGGGGGGCGGAGCTCTGGTCGGGGGTCTGGGGTGGAGCCTTGCCATGGGGCGGGGCCGCGTATGCATTGCCGCTGGGGGGCGGAGCCCCGGTCCGGGGTCTGGGGCCGGGCCCCACCACGCGGCGGAGCCGCGTATCGATGCCGCTGCGGGGGGCAGGGCCCCAGTCCGGGGTCTGGGGTGGAGCCCTGCTGTGCGGCGGAGCCGCGTATTGATGCCGCTGGGGGGCGGAGCTCTGGTCGGGGGTCTGGGGTGGAGCCT